>JBEKQR010000004.1:0-30246 GCA_049519515.1 Candidatus Korobacteraceae bacterium | reverse complement strand
CACCCTCTCCCTGTATGGGCTCGACGAAGATGGCCGCGCACTCCTCCGGGGCCATTTCAGTGCGGAAGATGACTTCCTCGATGTAGCATGCCATCCCGCGCGCATAGGCCAAGGGGTTAGTTCCTTCGGGACGCCGGTACAGGTTTGGAAAGGGCGCATGCGCCACGCCAGGCATGAGCGGCGAAAAGCGGCGGCGCTGCTGCACCTTCGAGCAGGTAAGGGCTAAGGCGCCCATGGTGCGGCCGTGGAAGCTGCCATGGAAAGCGATGATCCCCTGCCGCCCAGTGTGATAGCGGGCCAGCTTGAGGGCGGCCTCGATGGCTTCGGTTCCCGAGTTTGCGTAGTGAAAGCGGTGCGGTCCCGGCATGGGCGCAATGGCCGACAGCCTCTCCGCCAGCTCGACCAGTTGCGGGTAGTAGAAGTCGGTGCCCGAGATGTGGATCAGCTCCTCCGCCTGCCGCTGAATGGCCTCCACCACCTCGGGATGACAATGGCCGGTGCCGACCACGGCGATGCCGGCGGCGAAATCCAGGAACTCGTTTCCGTCCACATCCTCGACCAGCATGCCGCGCCCGCGCCTGGCCACCAGCGGATAAGGGCGTGTGTAGGAGGGCGAGATCAGGCGCTGATCGGCCTCGAGAATCCGCCTGGCGTTGGGGCCGGGCAGTTTGCTCCGAATTTTTGGGCCCGCCATCGTCATGGTGCTCATGCAAAATCTCCGGATGCGGTTTGAATCGTGTTCGCCTCGGCAAAGGCAACGAGTGTTCTACTACTTAGATGCGCCGACGAGGGGTTAGGGACTTAGGGGTCGCGGCCGCAGTGCGAGCCAATGTGAGGATCTCTTCTTCATGGGTGGTCCAGACCGGCTGTAGGTGCGGACGTCTCGTACGCACCCTTCCGACACGGCGGGCGTGGACGCCCCCCGGACAGCCGGTCCCGCACTGCGGGACCAGCGCTACACTTCATCATTATGGGTGCGGTGCGCCGAAGGCCATGCGGGGAAACGCTAACCCCTAATCCCTAATCCCTAAGCCCTGATCCCTAAACCCTGCCGTTTGACCCCCGCCCGCCGGGACCCTAGAATCGAAGATTCAACTCAGGCTCAAGGCACATGGCACTGCATCTCTATAACACGCTCTCCGGCAAAGTCGAGGAATTCCGGCCGGCCGAGGACAACCTGGTCCGCATGTACGCCTGCGGGCTGACGGTCTATGACTACGGCCACATAGGCAATTTCCGCACCTTCATCGCCGTCGATGTGTTGCGCCGCTTCCTGCGGCAGAGCGGCTACCGGCTCAAGCACGTCATGAACATCACCGATGTCGATGACAAGATCATTCGCAATGCCATGCAGAAGGGCGTGCCCATAGCCGAGTACACCCGCAAGTTCACCCAGGCCTTTCTGGATGATATGGCCACGCTGAGCCTGGAGAGCCCGGAGAAGCTGGTGCGGGCCACCGACCACATCCAGCAGATGGCTCGCTTCATCGCCCTGCTGGTCAGCAAGGGCCACGCTTACCGCGCCGATGAAGGTTCCTATTACTTCCGCATCTCCACCTTCCCCGAGTACGGCAAGCTGAGCAAGAAGGATTTCGCCGGCATGACGGACGGGGCGCGCGTCGATGTGGACGAATACGACAAGGACAACGCCCGCGACTTCGCCCTGTGGAAGGCGCCCAAGCCCGGCGAACAGAGCTGGGAGACCGAGATTGGTCCGGGACGCCCCGGCTGGCACATCGAGTGCTCCACCATGAGCATGCAGTATCTGGGCGAGAGCTTCGACATCCATCTGGGCGGCGAGGACCTCATCTTTCCTCACCACGAAAACGAGATCGCGCAGTCGGAGGCGCTCACCGGCAAGGAGTTCGCGCACTACTGGGTGCACGCCCGTTTCCTGCTGGTCGAGGGCGAGAAGATGTCCAAGTCGCTCGGCAACTTCTACACCCTGCGCGACCTGGTGCTGATGGGGCACAAACCCTCGGCCATCCGCTTCCTGCTGGCCTCGGTCCCCTATCGCAAGCAGTTGAACTTCACCTTCGACGGGCTGACGCAGGCGGCCAACTCCGTCGAGCGGCTGCGCAACTTCAAGCTGCGCCTGGAGACAGAGCGCCTGCCCGAGGGCAGCAACGATGCCATCGCCCAAATGGCTGCCCAGACCATCAATGCCATGCGCACCGCCATGGAAGACGACCTGAACACCGCCCAGGCCCTGGGGGCCATCTTCGATCTGGTGCGCGATGTGAACGCCGCCGCCGACCGCGGCGAGCTGCGCCAGGCGAACGTTCCGGCGCTGCTGGAGGCGGTGGCCAAGTTCGACGAGATTTTCGCCGTGCTGAACGATGATGACGCGGAGAAGATTCGCCGCATCGTCGAGTGGGCCGAGGCCGAAGGCCTGCAGGACAAAATTTCGCCCGCCACCCGCGAACTGGCCCGCTCGGCCGCGCTCAGCGACGCCCAGGTGGAAGAACTGGTGGCCCAGCACGTCACCGCCCGCAAAGCCAGGGACTTCAAACGCTCCGACGCCATCCGCCAGCAATTGGCCGAGCAGGGCGTCATCCTGGAAAACACCAAGGACGGCGTGCGCTGGAAAAGAAAGTAACCCGGTTCCTGGACCCTGTTTGGCCTGTCTTGGCTACGGTGAGCCTATTTTTTCGGCAAATAGCAATGTTTTTGGGCCAGGGGAACATTACTTTCGCCACTTAAGGTCAATTAATCTTTTGCCAGCTTTCGCGTTAGTATCAGTAAGTAATGGACAAGGCCCTGATTACCCTTACTTTCGACGACGGACTGCGTTGCCAGTTTGAGCGTGCAGTCCCCATTCTCGACCACTATGGCTTTCCGGCAACATTCTTCCTGGTCGCCAACACTGATCCGACTCACACCGATGGGGGTACCCATCCCGAATGGCGGAAAATCAATTGGAATAAGGAGGACATTCAGCTCCTCAAAGGCATGATTCGGCGGGGGCATGAAATTGGCACCCACGGCGTGACTCACAGGCGGCCGGAGGTGGAACACGACCCGAAGTTTGAAGCCGAAAAGTCGAAGGAATGGATTGAGAGCCGGTTGGGAGTGGAAGTTACATCGTACTGTTACCCGTTCTGCCTGGTCACCCGGCGCATCAAGAAGGCCGCAGTCAATGCAAAATACAAGCAGGCACGGGGCGGCGCGGAAGGCGCGTACTACCCTCTGCAATCTCTGGACTTGTTCAACGTAGACTGCCGCCACGTTTACCGCGCCGGGCCTGAAAACGTTGTTGAGTGGATACGACATCCCGGTTGCTGGCATGTCCTGATGTTCCACGGCATCGGAACCAATGACGACGGCTGGTGGCCTATTTCCGTTGATGAGTTCAGCAGGGAAATGGCGGAGCTGGCGAAGTACCGGGATTCCGGTAAGGTGGAAGTCGTCACCTTTAAGGAAGCCGCGGACCGCTTCCGGCAGATGAAATAACGCTTCCCACATCTGCCAACAGCGGCAGATGTGGGGCACGTACCGCCCGGACCCAGATGAAAAAACGGCAGGCCGCAGCCTGCCGTCGGGCAAATCCGGGGTCCCCATCAAACCCCGATGTTGGATTTGATGGGGTGGAAATCCGGGAAAAGTCTTTGTCTACTTTGCCGGCATTGCCTTCAGCCGTGCCGCCAGGCGGGCCTTGTAGCGTGAAGCCGTGTTCTTGTGGATGATGCCTTTTTGCGCGCTCTTGTCCAGCACGGAAGTCGCAGCGCGAAGCTTGCTCTCGGCTGCCGCCTTGTCGCCCTGGGCCAGGGCGCTGCGCAGCTCACGCAGCGCGGTGCGCATGCGCGACTTGCTGGCGCGGTTCACCGCCGTTCGTTTTTCCGTTTGCCGGGCGCGCTTAAGCGCCGAAAAATGATTCGCCATACCTTTGCGTTATCCTTCGAGAATTGTTGGAGTTAGACTCTGCCAGCCAAGTACCCTGCAATGGCCATCTTTGCCCTTGCCGGGCTGAGCGCGGGCCTTGGCGAGGCGTTCAGAGGTGGCCGAAGTGCTTATTCTACGTGAAGTTCGGCCCTGCTGGCAATCCGGGTGGATATTCTCAGCTCCCGGGGTTGCCGGATGTCGGGCAAACCGCCCCCAATCCCTGAACCCTGGTCCCTAACCGGAAAAATCGCGCTGCCCGCGCCCGCGCGCAGTTGGCATCATCTAAACTATATGTAGTGGAGGTCTCAGGGATACGCGTTCAAAGTTGTATTCGTTAACGCAATGTTTGGTTGACTCCCGGCGCAAGTCGGGCTACTCTCTCGCCCAATGGGAAATTACCACGTCCGCGAGTACCCTGATAGACCCAAAGAAAATCCCCGGTCCCTTTATTGCTCCAATTATTCCAACCAAGAACTGCGCTTATGCGCCTGAGGTGATGCTCAACCGTCGATGAAGAAAAACATCGAAATCGGCCAGAAAATCGAAACCCTGTTCGGCACCCGTGATGAAAACCTGCACCTGATGGAAGCCGGTTTCAACGTGACCATCGATCTGAAAGCCGATTCCGTCGAGATTGAAGGCGCGCCCGGCGATGTCTCCCGCGTCGAGCAGGTGTTCGCGGATTTCGACCTGATGCAGCGCGCCGGCCATCAGTTCAGCAACGGCGATCTGGGCTCGCTGCTGCGGGTGGTGGTCTCCGATCCCACCTCCAGCCTGCGCAGCCTGGCCGAAGCCGGCCGCCAGCGCTCCTTCGGCAAACGCCAGGTGCAGCCGAAAAGCCTCAACCAGCGCCGTTACGTCGAGGCCATCGAGAACAACGACATGGTCTTCGGCATCGGCCCGGCGGGCACGGGCAAGACCTACCTGGCGGTGGCCATGGCGATCTCGGCGCTGCTCTCCAAGCGCGTCAACCGCATCGTGCTGGCGCGCCCGGCGGTGGAAGCCGGCGAGCGTCTCGGATTTCTGCCCGGCACGCTGCAGGAAAAGGTCGATCCCTACCTGCGCCCGCTCTACGACGCCTTTTACGAGCTGCTCGATCCCGAACGGGTGGACCGCTATCTTGAGAAGAACGTGATCGAGATTGCGCCCATCGCCTTCATGCGCGGCCGCACCCTCAACGATTGCTTCGTGATTCTCGACGAGGCCCAGAACACGACCTCCGAGCAGATGAAGATGTTCGTCACCCGCCTGGGCTTCAATTCCAAGGCGGTCATCACCGGCGACATCACCCAGATTGATCTGCCCAACGCCAGCCGCAGCGGCCTGGTCGAGGCCGTCACCATCCTTAAGAACGTTGATGGCCTGTCGTTCCAGTTCTTCGACGAGACCGATGTCGTGCGTCATCACCTGGTGCAGCGCATCATCCGCGCTTACGAGGAGCACAAGGTCTGGAAGGAGCAGCAGATGACCTTGCAACTGGATCTCGGCTCCGAGGCGCGTGAGAACGGCAGTGGCGCCGCAAATTTCTCTCCGGTTCGCGACCGCGAATCGATAGTGAGCTCCGGTTCGGTTAGAGAATAGGGAATAGGGGTCAGGGATTAGGAATTAGCTTGCGGCAACAGTGCCAACCCTGAATGGCGGGTTCTGGATACCCAGCCCTAATCCCTAATCCCTGTTCCCTAACCCCTCAAGAATGATTCTCCTCCGCCAATCCGTCCCCGGCGTCACCGCTGCCATGCTGGCGCGTTTTCTGGGACGCGCCCGCCGGGCGGCCGGGCTCGCCGGCGAGGTCACGGTGCTCGTCGCCTCCAGCGCCGAGCTTCGCCGTCTGAACCGCCGGTTCCGCGGCCACGATTACCCGACCGACGTGCTCTCTTTTCCGCCGCAACCCGCCAAACCCCGGCGCGATGGCTATCTCGGAGATATCGCCATTTCGGCCGCGATCGCGCGCCAGAATGGCAAACTTCTCGGACACGGCGCCGCCGCCGAGATCAAGGTCCTGATGCTGCACGGGCTGCTGCACCTGGCGGGGTACGACCACGAGCGCGACAACGGCCGCATGGCCCGCCACGAACTGCGCTTGCGCCGCCAGCTTAATCTGCCGCTGGCGCTCACGGAGCGGTCCGTCGCTACGCCGAGCAACAAGCGCGCCGCCTCTTCGACGGTGGACGCCCGCAGGCCGCGGCGCGCAAGCGTCCGGAGGTCGCGCCAGCGATGACCGCAGTCATTCTAGTTCTGCTGATCTGCACCCTGACCCTGGTCTCCTACGTTGCCCGGCTCTACAACGAGGCCGGCAAGTTCCTGTCGCGCGAGTTCCAGGACAACATTGAAATTTTCGAGCAGCAGGTCGAGCCCCGTCTGAAGGTCGGCCGGCCGCGGGCCGCCCTTTCCATGGCCGTGCTGGAGCAGCTTTCGACCGCCGCCATCACCTTTCTGCTGGCGTTCACCACCTTCAGCGGGGGCTGGCAGATCGGCGACGTCGTGCAGCTATGGCTGCTGATCATCGTCTGCATTCTCGTTTTTCATCGTTTTTTGCCGCATCTGTTATTCGCCCGCACCCGGGGCGCCTGGCTGGTGAGCCTGGCGCCGGTGATTCGCCTGCTCATCTACCTGGCCTTGCCATTTACGCTGGTGCTCGGCTTCCTGCAGTCGGTGGTCTCGCTCACCCGCACCGAGAACGCCGCCGAACAGCCGGAGCATCCCTCCGAGGCGGTCGATGCCCTGATCGAGGCCGGGCAGGACGAAGGCATTCTGGAAGAGAGCGATCGCCAGCTCATCCATTCCGTGGTTGAGTTCGGCGACAAGATCGTGCGCGAGGTGATGCGTCCGCGGCCCGAGGTCTTCGCCGTTCCCGCCAGCACCACCGTGGCCCAGCTCACCGAGATGCTGCGCCAGCATGCCTACTCGCGCATTCCCGTTTACCGTCAGGACCTGGACCACATCGCCGGCATTGTGCACGCCCGCGACCTGCTGCAGGTGTCCGACTCGGAGGCCCAGCACCGCCCTGTCAGCGAGCTGATGAAAACCGACCTCTACTTTGTCCCCGAGACCAAGCGCGGCAGCCAACTGCTGCGCGAAATGCAGCGCCAGAACATCCGCATGGCGATTGTCATCGACGAATACGGCGGCTTTGCCGGAGTGGTTACGGTCGAAGACCTGGTGGAGGAGATCGTCGGCGAGCTGCGCGACGAGAGCGAAGCCAAGACGGACCTGGTGCGCGAGAGCGAAAGCTCCTACGTCGTCCCCGGCAATATGGATGTCGACCGCCTGGATGAGCTGTTCGGCATCCGCCTGGGCGAGTACGAGTCCACCACCGTCTCCGGACTGGTCACCGAGATCGCCGGCCATATACCGCAGCCGGGCGAAGTCGTCGAGCAGGAGCGCCTGCGCTTCGAGGTGCTCGACGCCACCAGCCGCCGCGTGCAACGGGTGCGCGTCAGCGTCATCTCTCCGGCGGAAAGCGATCCCGCCCCACCCGACCGCAGCCAGGCCGTGTAGAACGGCCCGCGCTTTCCCCCAAATCCTCCGTCACAGCAGCCTCACTCGGCAATGTGAGCGACTTCACATCGAAATGTGACTGTAATTCGGCAAAATGGTCGAAAACAAGGGCCGCTATCTCTTCAGAGTCGAGAAGATCGGGCTTGACCGCCATGGCCCCTTCAGCCAAGATGGTGAACCTAGCTGCGCCTCGAAAACGATACATCGCCGGAACCGGCGCCCGTGGTCCTAGCCGGACTCCACTGACTTTTTGTTTTGAAACAGAGGAGGTAACGTGTCAACTGTACAGCCAGCCATCCAGACCCTGGAAACGGCAGCCAATCTCTTGTGGTCGGCTGCGCAAACCCGTCAGCCATGCTCGCCGGTGCGCGAGCTGCTCAAAGACGCCGGGCCCGATGCCGCTTACGCCGTGCAGGAGATCAACACCAAGCGGCGGCTGGCGGCAGGCGCGCGCCTGGCGGGCAGAAAGATCGGCCTCACCTCGGCGGCAGTGCAGAAGCAACTCGGCGTGGATCAGCCGGACTACGGCATGCTCTTCGCCGACATGGCGGTGGCCGACGGCGAGCAGGTCGCACTCTCGCGCCTGATGCAGCCGAAAATCGAGGGTGAGATTGCCTTTGTCATGGGCCGCGACCTGGACGTTTCCACCCCGACCATCGCGGATTTGCTGCGGGCGGTGGATTTTGCCGTAGCCGCCATCGAGATCGTGGACTCGCGCATTAAGAATTGGGACATCCGGCTGATCGACACCATCGCCGATAACGCCTCTGCCGGGATGTACGTGCTGGGCACACAACCCAGGCTGCTCAGGGACGTTGACCTGGTGCAATGCGGAATGGTGATGGAGCGGCGGGGCGAACCGGTTTCGTTTGGCGCCGGTCAGGCCTGCCTCGGCAATCCGCTGGCGGCGACGCTCTGGCTGGCGACGGTCATGGCGCGCGTGGGGCGGCCGCTCAAGGCGGGGGACACGATCATCTCGGGCGCGCTGGGGCCGATGGTAGCGGCCGCAGCCGGCGATTTGTTCGAGTGCCGGATTTCGAATATCGGTTCGGTGCGGGTCGCATTCGCATAGGAGGGACAGGAAGGAGAGTACGAATGGCGCACAAAGTCGCAATCCTGGGTTCCGGCAACATCGGGACCGACCTGATGATCAAGGTCATGCGGTTGTCCAAGACGCTGGAGATGGGCGCCCTGGCCGGCATCGATCCGCAGTCCGACGGCCTGGCGCGGGCCAAGCGCCTGGGGGTCGCCACCACCGACCAGGGCGTCGAAGGGCTGGTGAAGCTGCCGGTTTTTGGCGAGATTGAAATCGTCTTTGATGCCACCTCCGCCGGTTCGCACAAGCACAACGATGCCCTGCTGCGCGCTCACGGCAAAAAGGTGATCGATCTTACTCCAGCCGCCATCGGCCCCTATGTCGTGCCGCCGGTCAACCTGGATGAGCACTTGCAGGCGCCCAACCTCAACCTGGTCACCTGCGGCGGGCAGGCTACCGTGCCCATTGTCGCCGCGGTTTCGGCGGTGGCGAAGGTGCATTACGCCGAGATCGTGGCCTCCATTGCCAGCAAGTCCGCCGGGCCGGGCACCAGGGCCAACATCGACGAGTTCACGCAGACCACGGCCAAGGCCCTGGAGGTGCTGGGAGGCGCGAGCCGCGGCAAAGCCCTGATTGTTCTGAATCCCGCCGAGCCGCCGGTGATCATGCGCGATACCGTGTTCACGCTCAGCGAGCCTGCCGACCCGGCCAAGGTGCGCGACTCGGTGACAACCATGATCGCCAAGGTCCAGCAATATGTCCCTGGGTACCGGCTGAAACAGGAGCTGCAATTCGAGATGATCGGCCCTGAGCGTCCGCTGCGCATACCGGGGCTGGGCGAATTCGCCGGGCTGAAGACGTCGGTGTTCCTCGAAGTCGAGGGAGCGGCGCATTACCTTCCGGCCTATGCCGGCAATCTGGACATCATGACCTCAGCCGCGCTGCGCACGGCCGAGCGCGTGGTTGAATCGGTGGGGCGGGAGCGGAAAGGAGCGGCGGTATGAGCAAGCTTTATATCCAGGACACCAGCTTGCGCGACGGCATGCACGCCATCCGTCATCAGTACGGAGTTGAGTCGGTGGTGGCGATCGTGCGCGCGTTGGACGAGGCTGGAGTCGATTCCGTCGAGGTGTCGCACGGCGACGGCCTTTCGGGATCGAGTTTCAACTACGGCTTCGGTCGCCATAGCGACCTGGAATGGATCGAGGCCGCGGCGGCAAACATGAAGCGGGCAAAGCTGGCCACGCTGCTCATCCCCGGCATCGGCACCATTCACGATCTGAAAGCGGCGCACGCCGCCGGCGTTACCTCGGTGCGCATTGCCACCCACTGCACCGAAGCCGACATCTCGAAACAACACATGGAGTACGCCCGTTCCCTCGGCATGGATACCGTCGGCTTCCTGATGCTGGCCCACATGCTGCCGCCCGGCAAGCTGGCCGAGCAAGCCAAGCTGATGGAAAGCTACGGCGCGCACTGCGTCTACGTGACCGATTCGGCGGGAGCGCTGACGCCCAAGGGCGTGACCGAGCGCATCACTGCTTTCCGTAACGTGCTTGACCCGCGCACGCAGATGGGGATTCACGCTCACAACAATCTTTCCTTCGGGGTAGCCAACGCCTGCGCCGGGGTCGATGCCGGATGCGTTCGCGTGGACGGCTCGCTGGGCGGCATCGGCGCGGGAGCGGGAAATACTCCGCTGGAGGTTTTCATCGCCGCCGCCGACCGTCTCGGCTACGAACACGGGTGCAATCTGTTCAAACTGATGGATGCCGCCGAAGACATTGTGCGCCCGCTACAGGACCGGCCGGTGCGCATCGACCGCGACGCGCTCTCGCTGGGCTATGCGGGGGTGTACTCGTCATTTTTGCGCCACGCCGAGAATGCCTCCAAACGCTACGGGATCGAAACCCGCGAAATCCTGGTGGAACTCGGACGCCGGCGCATGGTGGGCGGACAGGAAGACATGATCGTTGACGTCGCGCTCGATCTGGCGCGCGCCAAGGCCAAGGCGAAGGAAGCGTAGCAGTATGGATGAAGAAAAACAGTTTACCCGCAGTGAAGTCCGGGAGATGGTCGATAAGATGGCCAGGACCCTGGCGACCCTGTATCACTGCATGGCCGCCGAGGTGGTAGCCGAGTTTGGCGAGGCGGGAGAAGCCGCGGTGCGCCGGGCCGTTCTCAAGTACGGGGAAGCGCGGGGCAAAAAGATTCGGGAAGAAGTTCTGGCGAAGGGGTTGCCGCTCACGGTCGCCAACCTCTCGAAGTTCTATGACCTTCCTCTGCCCCTGGCGTGGGTCTCCGACAAGATCCGGGTTGAGGACAATTGTCTGGAGAAACAAGTGACCTATTGTCCCTTCGCCGAGGAATGGAAGAGGCTTGGCGGCGAAAAGCTGGGGCTCATCTATTGCGAGCAGGATCTTTCCATGCGCGCAGCTTATAACCCTGAGCTTGATCTACAGCAGTTCACCAACGTTCTGAACGGCGATCCGCATTGCCACACCGTTTTGCGGGGACCAAAGAAGACTGACTGACCTGTCACGAGCGGGAGGAAGCAATGTTCGAAGTCCGGCAAACGGAAGTGCTGGTAATAGGAGGCGGCGGGGCGGGCATCAAAGCCGCCATTGCGGCGGCGGAGATGGGCAGGAAGGTGACCCTGCTGAGCAAAGGGCCTCTGGCTCGCACCGGCATTACCCCGATGGCGGGCGAGGGCGTCGAAGGCGCCGTGAATCCCGGGGATTCCGTCGAACTGCATTTCAAAGATACTGTGCGTGCAGGCCGCGGGCTTGCCGATGAAGACCTGGCGTGGGCGCTTGCCGAAGATGCCATCGCCCGCATCCACGAGCTGGAGGAGTATGGCGCCCGGTTCAAGAAGAAGGCGGACGGCACTTTTGAAACCTCCATACGCCCCGGGCAGAGCCACTCCCGCAACCTGTTCATAAAGGGCGGAGGCTGGGGGCTGGCGGCCAGCCTGTTCCGCAAGCTGGCGGAGTTGCCGAACATTTATGTAATCGACAGCGCGGTGGTGACAAAGTTTTTGGTGGCAGACGGAGCGGTTGCCGGAGCTGTTTACGTGAACGTGGCCAGCGGCGCGGTTGAAGTGGTCCAGGCCAAAGCCACCATTCTGGCAACCGGCGGCTACGAGGAGCTGTGGCCATTCACCGACACGCCTCCTGACACCACGGGTGAAAGCCTGCCCATGGTGTACGAGCTCGGGGCCCATCTGGTGGATTTGGAGATGGTGCTTTACTACCCCGGAGTGGTGATTTACCCTCCTGCCGCCCGCGGCTGGCTGGTGCAGTACGAGTACATTCTGAATCCCGACATCCTCGACGGCCAGGCCACCAATGGCAAGGGAGAAGTTTTCATAAAGGGTTTTCCGGCGCGCGATGAGTTCATCCGGGCCATACGCCAGGAAGTGAAGAATGGAACGGCCAGCCCGCATGGCGGCTTCTTCGTCGATCTGACGCACTCGCGTTTTTCGCGGGAGGAAATAACCGGGAAGCTTACCAGTTGGCTGCATCAGTTCAGCAACCTGATGAACATCGGCATCGACCTGCGGACCGACCAGCTGGAGATGGCTCCGGCGGCCCACTACTGCCTGGGCGGGATCAAAATAGACGATCATGGCCGCACCAACGTCGAGGGCCTGTTCGCCGCCGGAGAAATCACCGGCAACGTTCACGGGGCCAACCGCATGTCGGGCAACGCTCTTTCCGAGACGCAGGTCTTCGGACGGCGGGCGGCCATGATGGCCAGCGAGCGTGCCGGCCAGGTGGACTTCGCCGGCGGCAGTTTTGACGATCAGGTGGTGGCCGAATACCGGTTGATCGAGCGGTGGAAGAAACAAAAACCCAATCCCATCCGTCCCATTGCTTTGAAAGCTCAGCTCCAGAAAGTCATGGATCAATATGTAGGCCTGGAGCGCGATGAGAATACCTTGAAGGCGGGGCTGTCGAAGGTCCGGGAGCTGCGGCAGGAGAAACTCGCCAACATCACGGTTGTTGGCAACCGCCGGCATTGCTATGAGGTGCAGGAGGGATACGAAGTCCGCGGAATGCTGGACCTGGCCGAACTGGTGATTCTGTCGGCGCTGGCCCGCAAGGAAACCCGCGGGCACCACTACCGCAAGGATTACCCGCAGACCGATCCCGAGCCTTTCCACACATTGATTTGCCGCAAGAACGGCGGGCACAGTCTGGACAGGCTGCCGGTAACCAGAATGAGAATAGGGGATAAGTGATGGACGTCAGGTTAAAGGTTTTCCGCTTCGATCCGGATACGGACGCCGTTCCGCATTACACGAACTACAGCTTGCCGTGGACGGAGGGCTTGACGTTGCTGGCGGCCATACGGCGCATCTACGAAACCCTTGACCCTGGCTTGGGATTTCGCAATTACTTCTGCGGCCGGGGACTGTGCTCCGGTTGCCTGATGACGGTTGACGGCAAGACCAAGCATTCCTGCCACGTGCTGCTGGACGCGGAGCGCGAATACCTGGTCGAGCCCTTGAAGGACTACCCGGTGATTCGCGACCTGGTGGTGGATTACGGCGCGAAACGAACTGATCCGGAGAGCGGACGGGTCTACGACATCCGTGTCGGTGCAAGCGTCGATTGCCAGCCGGTGGCCGCGAAGTAAAAGGTTTTATAATGCCGGTTTCTAGTGCTCGCCTGCTATCTCTGTCACAAACCGTGCGCTCCGTCCACGGCAGCAAATCAGCTCAACTCGAACAATGATGCGTCTTTCAGAGTAAGATTAATGGTCGTTGCATAAACAGGAACGCAAAAGTCGAACGAGGTAGAGTGATGCCCCTGCAAATCGAGTGGCCGCCCCGGGACTTTCCCCGGCCCCCGCGTCCGCGCCGTCGTACCCTCCTTATTCTGGCGCTCGCCATTATTGTCTTTGTTGTTGCCTCCGGCGGCCGGACAGCGTTGTCCTATTACGTCGAGGCGCTCTGGTTCGGGTCGCTGGGCTACGCCGACGTGTTCTGGAAAACGCTGAGCTTTCAGTGGTTGGTGTTCGCGGTCTTTGCCGTATGCGCATTTCTCATTGTGTACGGAGCGTTCGCGGCGCTGAGGTGGTCGCACCGGGCGGATCTGCCGAGCAGCCATACCATTTTCGTCGGCGGCCAGCCGGTGCAACTGCCGATCAAGACCCTGCTGCGCCTGGCCGGCTTCGGCGTTCCCGTGGCTGCCGCCGCCTTGAGCGGCGCCAGCATAATGGGGAATTGGCGGACTCTCGTGCTCTACTGGTACGCCCCGCCCGCCGCTGCCGGCGTGGCGGACCCGATCTTCGGCAGGCCAGTGAACTTTTTTCTCTTCACCCTTCCCGCATGGCAGCTCGTTTTGGACTGGTTGCTCACCCTGGCCGTGGTTGCCTGCGTGATGGCCGTCTTCTTTCTTTTCATTACCGGCGGCGCGCGGGTGCTTGCCGGAGACCGCAGCGGCTACGCTTTATTGTCCTGGCGCGGGTTCTCTTTCACATTGGCGTTCCTGTTGCTGGTGCTGGCCATGCGCGTCTATGTCGACCGCTTCGACCAGTTGCTGGCCGACCATACCGTCTTTTCCGGTGTTACCTACACTGACGCTCATGTCATCATTCCCGGACTGCTGGTCGTCTGCGTGGCGCTGGTTCTCGGCGCCGTGTTTCTGTTGGTAAAGGGGGCCTCGGGACCGCGCGGACGCTGGCTTATAGCCGCCATCATTCCGGCCCTGGCCTGTTACCTTGGTCTGCAGGCAATCGGCTGGTACGTCAGCAGTTTTATCGTCAAACCCAACGAGCTGGTCCGCGAGCGGCCTTACATTGCCCATAACATCGAACTGACGCGGCGGGCTTACGGATTAGACCGCATCGCGCAACGGGAGTTTCCCGCCGAAACCAGCGTCGAGGCGGCCGATGCGGCCCACAATCAAGCAACCCTTCAGAACATACGCCTCTGGGACTGGCGCGCGCTGCAGGACGCGCTGCGTCAGATCCAGGAAATCCGCACCTACTACGATTTTCCCGACATTGACATCGATCGTTACGAGATCGAGGGCTCGGTTCGCCAGGTGATGCTCGCCACGCGCGAATTGAGCATCCCCAAGCTGCCGGAGAGCAGCCGCAACTGGATCAACGAGAAGCTGATCTATACCCACGGCTACGGCATCACCATGAATCCGGTAAACGGGTTCACGCCGGAAGGATTGCCGACGCTCATTCTGAAGGACATGCCCGTTCAGAGCACGGTGCCCAGCCTCAAGGTGACCCGGCCGGAGGTCTATTTCGGCGAGCTGACCAACACCGACGTTTACGTCAAGACGCGCCAGAAAGAATTCAATTATCCGCAAGGCCAGACCAACAGCCTCACCTCGTACGAGGGCAGCGGCGGTATCGTCATCGGCGGTTTCTTGCGCCGCCTTGCCATCGCGCTCGCCCGCGGCGATATTGCCAAGCTGCCTTTCAGCGATGATGTAAACAGCCAAAGCCGGCTGCTGATGCGGCGCAATGTGCGTTCCCGCGTGGCTACCTTGGCGCCGTTCCTCACCTACGATGCGGACCCCTACATCGTGCTCGGCGACGACGGCCGGCTGTCGTGGATCATGGACGCGTTCACAACCGCGGACAGCTATCCTTACTCGCGCCATGCTCCTTTCGGCGGCCAGCTCGTTAACTACGCGCGGAACAGCGTCAAGGTGGTCATCGACGCCTACGATGGGACGACGACCTTCTACGTCTTTGATCAGGACGACCCGGTCATCGCTGCCTACCGCCGCGTCTTTCCAAGCCTGTTCAAGGATGCGTCGGCCATGCCGGCGTCGTTGCGCAAGCACGTGCGCTACCCGGAGTTGTTGCTCAAGCTGCAGGCGTCCGTCTATGGCCTCTATCACATGACGGAACCGGAAATGTTCTATAACCGGGAGGATCTGTGGACCCCGGCCAGTGAAACCGGCACCAACGAACGCGGCGAGCGGGTAACAATACCAATCGAGCCCAACTTCGTGCTGATGAAACTGCCGGGCGAGAGCGAAGTGGAGTTCGTCGACATCCTGCCGTTCACCCCGGCCAACCGCAACAACCTGATCGGCTGGATTGCCGGGCGCAGCGACGGCGCCCATTACGGCACGGCGGTGGTTTACAACTTCCCCAAGACGAGACTCATTGACGGGCCGCTGCAGGTCGAGGCGCGCATCGATCAGAACGCGCAGCTCTCGGGACAGTTGACGCTGTGGAACCAGCAGGGCTCGCACGTGCGCCGCGGCAGCCTGCTGGTGATTCCGACCGGGCGCGCGCTGTTGTACGCCGAGCCGATTTACCTGCAGGCCGAGCGCAGCCCGATGCCGGAGCTGCGCCTGGTCGTGCTCGCCCTGCAAGATAAGCTCGCCTATGGGCCGACATTCGAGTCAGCCATGGAGGAGCTGTTCGGCAGAGTGCTGCCCTCAACCGGCGCCACGGCTGCTCAGGCGGCGCCGGCAACGCGCACACCCCAGCCCGCCCCGGCCCGGGCGGCAGCGGATCTCCAGGCCCTCATCGGAGAGGCCGCCAAAGACCTCGCCGACTACCAGCGCCTGACGGCTTCAGGCAAGCTCGCCGAAGCCGGGCAGAAGCTTGAACATTTGAAGAGTACGCTCGACAGGTTGAACAAGCGGTAAGCGTCTTTCAGAGTTGAAGTGTTCCAAGCTTTTGGTGGAAGCAGCATACAGCATCTCTGAAACCGGCTTAGAGCGTCTTCCCGGCAGCAGCCTGGAGTTCGGCGGCGTCTTTCTGTGTCGGCCGGATCAGTTCGAAGATGCGGTCGACGCAGGCATAGTCTTGATAGCCGAGACGGGCAAGGGGGCGAATCTTGACGATGTCGACCTTTCCCTTGGCGTCGATCACTTCATCCTTGATGTGAATCAGAACCACTTTGCCGATGATCATGTCAACCGACTGCGAAGTGGCATATCCGGGCAGGCGGATCGTCTGGTAATACTGGCATTCCATCTGGATCGGCGATTCCGCCACGCGGCAGGGCTTGACCCGGACCGAAGGCGCCTTGGTCAACCCGGCGACGACAAACTCGTCGGTTTCCGGCGGCAGCTCGGCGGCAGTGACATTCATTGCCAGCCGCAAGTCATAAGTGGCAATGTTGTAGACGAATTCCCCGGTCTGCTCGATGTTGACGACAGTGTCTTTTCGCTTTCCCATGCGGTTCTGGCCGCAGCCCACCATGACAAAAGGACACTCGGAGTTCACCATCTGGAACTGGCTGTAAGGCGCCAGGTTGTGAACGCCATCCGCGCTCATCGTTGAGATCCAGCCGATTGGCCGGGGCACAATCAGAGACTTAAATGGATTGTGCGGCAGGCCATGGTCGTTTTTTTCCGGGTCATAAAACATTCCCTTTCTTCCTCCGTTTACACGTAGACGGTCCGCTAGGGGAATTGCAGGCAGTCTAGTACAGAATAGCTCCCGATCCAATCGCAAATTGTGGTTTCAATTGCCGCCTCCCAGCCGCAGGAAGAACTCGGCCATGGTGAGTATCTGCGCCGTGAACTCAGTCAACATAACATTTTCGTTGGGCGCATGAGTCCGATGGGTGGGATGGCCGACGCCAAATGCCATGACCGGCTTGCCCAATATCTCGGAGGCAATCCACATGGGAGTAGCGCCGCTGGAGATCGATTCCACGATGGGCTTGCAGCCGTATCCGGATTCCACCGCTTTGACCAGCATCTCCAGGGCGTGCTCGTCGATTGTTGACATCGATGGCTTGGAGCCATACTGATCCGGGATAACCTCAATATCATCGAAGCCCCGCTTCTTGAGGTGCCGGCATACTTGTTCGTACATCTTTTGCGGCTCCTGGTCGGGAACCAGCCGCATGTCGAGCCTGGCCATGGCCTCGGCCGGAAGCACATTCTTGGAACCCTTGCCGGTGTAGCCGGAGATGATGCCGGCAATGTTGCAGGTGGGGTCGGCCACGTACTGCCGCCGGAAGTCCCGGGGTCCGACGTTGCGCACGAAGCGCTTGATGGAAAACCGCTCCTTGATGGCCTGCAGATCGACTTCGGGCTGCAGGTTTTGCAGTTTCTGGAAGGCAGCCGAGGGCTTGCGCACGTCGTCGTAGAAGCCGTCGATCAGAATATTCCCGTCCGCGTCCTTCATGGTCGCCAGCGCATGCACAAGCCGCCAGGCGGCGCTGGGATAGACGCCAGCGAAGGCCGAATGAAAATCGGTCGACGCCGTCTTGCACCGCAGCTCGATGGTGCAGATCGCCTTCGAGCCCAGCGAGATTACCGGCACATCGCCTTCGCGCAGGGTGTCTTCCCACAGCACCCAATCGGCCTCGAGCAATTGCCGGTTTTTCCTGGCCAGCTCCGGCAGTGACGGGCTGTTGATCTCCTCTTCGCCATCCACCAGGAACTTGACGTTTATCGGAAGCTTTCCGGTAACGTGCTTAATGGCCTGCAGGGCGGACAGCCTGGCCACGATGTTGCCCTTGTTGTCCGTGGCGCCGCGGGCGTACAGCCTGCCGTCGCGTATGGCCGGCTCAAACGGCGGAGTAACCCAGTCCGCCAGAGGCTCGGGCGGCTGCACGTCGAAATGGTTGTAAAGAAGAATGGTCTTGCTGCGGCCGGCTTGCAGTTCACCGTACACGGGCGGAGCGGTGTCGCAAGGCAGGACACGGGTTTTGATGCCGTCAGCCTGCATCTCTCGAATCAGCAGCTCACGCATTTCATCAATGCCCAGATGCTGGGCGGAAACGCTGGGCTGGCGGCAGAAACGCTTCAGCCTTTCCAGGAACTCGTCCTGATGTTCAGCGATATACTTCGCCAGCGCTTGCCTTACTGAAGGTTCGACCATACCAGCTTCCTTTCTTTGCATCTCCGGCTAAGGCTCGCACGCCGGGGAGCATGTGCCCGCGAGCCGCCATGATGTTCACTTGCCCAAGTTTCGCGATGCTCCGGAATGATAGCCCTGCGGGTGGCGCTGATGCCACTCCCATGCCGTCTCGACTATGGCCTCCAGCTCCGGACACTGCGGGTGCCAGCCCAGTTCCCGCTGGATTGCCTCCGGGCTGGCGACAAGCACCGCGGGATCGCCCGCCCGGCGCGGAGCTTCCAGGACCTTGATGGGGCGGCCGGTTACGCGCTGCGCCGCCGCAATCACCTCGCGCACGCTGAAGCCGCGGCCGTTGCCCAGGTTGTAGATCAGTTGCTCGCGTGTCTGCAGCGCCTCCAGCGCCAGCAGGTGGGCCTTTGCCAGGTCCGACACATGAATGTAGTCGCGTATGCAACTGCCGTCGGGGGTCGGATAGTCGGTGCCGAATATCGAAACCGAATCCCGCGCGCCGAGCGCGGCTTCCAGCACCAGCGGAATGAGGTGGGTCTCAGGCCGATGCGCTTCCCCGAGGTCCTTGGCGGCCCCGGCCGCGTTGAAATAACGCAGGCTGGCGTAACGCAGTCCATGAATGCGGTGGAACCAGGCGAGCATGCGCTCCACCAGCAGCTTCGACTCGCCGTAGGCGTTGGTTGGCCGCAGCGGGTCGGTCTCGCGGATCGGTATCGCTTCCGGTTCGCCGTAGAGCGCTGCCGTAGAGGAAAAGACGATTCGCTCAACACCGTGATGAAGCATGGCCTCCAGCAGCGTCAAGGTATTGGCGCTGTTGTTGCGAAAGAAAAGCTCGGGATGCTTCATGGACTCGCCGGCTTCGATCAAGGCGGCGAAGTGCATCACGGCGTCTATGCGATGGCGGGCAAAAACATCATCGAGCGCCGCGCGCTCGGCGGTGTCGGCGACCACCAGTTCGGCCCCGGGCGGCACAGCGGCACGATGTCCGCGGGAGAGGTTGTCATACACTACGGCCCTATGCCCGGCCGCAAGCAGCTCCGCACAGACAACACTGCCAATGTAGCCCGCTCCGCCGACGACGAGTATCTTCACCTGTGGCCTCCACGTTCCATAGAGGTGCGTCCCCGAACTCCGTCTCCTTCCTCCCCGACAAGCGCGAATGCGGCACTTGCTGGAGACCCGGCGCGCATGGAGCTGCTGTTGTCAGGCCTCAGTAAGAGCAAGAGCGCGCGGCCAAAACGGGCTGCTTGCTAAGGATTACGCTTCAAAGAAGCAGGATACATCCTAATATATGGAATTTGCTCTAGAAGCTAAATGGAATTGCTCCAGAAGCTGCTCGCAAAACGGCTGCTGGCGTTATTCGCGATTACTGCTCTGGCTTTTTGTTGGTGAACCAGAATGGGCGGAAAAAACGCTGGTCGCATTTTTCGCAGCGAAACGGCCGCAGCAAGGTGATCACGGTCAAAAGTCGTTCATGCATCAGGCGATGCGACCTTCTGATATCGCTGCCGCCACAAGCCGGGCAGGCCAAAATTCCTTTCATGTCCTCCCCCAATGGCGTCTGCTCGATCGGCGCCCGAAGTTCATTGTTGAAAGACTTCGCTTCGGAGCCCGTCCTTGCGACACGAATGCGTCGCAGAGCTGATCAAAATCCGACAATTTTTTGGTGGGAGAATTCTATCCAAAACATGTGAAATTGCAAACAAAAGTGGGGAATTTTGTCGGATTTGCTGGCTGCGGTAGTCTGCTCTGGGCGGTGATCCATTCTGGGACGATCTGCGCCAATCGCCGGTGCTCCGAATCCCATCCAACGACAGGGTTTAGGGGGCGGATTTGGAGGCTGCTGCGCTGGCGGCAGCGCTCGCCTCCAGAGCCTTGATGGAATTCTCGATTACGCTTCGTTGCGACGAGGTGCTGGCCACGGCGAGTTTTGTTTTCAGCCACGTAACGAGCGCTTGGCGCGAGACGAACGGAGTGGTCGAATCGATGCCCGTGATGTGCATCTCTTTTCCACCGGTCTCGAACTGCACCGTCCTAGTTCCCGGGAAGGGAGCATAGCCCACCCCCTCCTCGTATCTGCCTATGACGACGTAGTTCACGTTGATGTCGTAAGAGGGTTCTTTATTCGGGACGACTTGGCAACGGGAGACGATAAACACGGTATTGAAATCGGGATTCTCGCGGAATGACGTGAGCTGCCGTATTTGCTGCCATCCCTCGGTCGACAGGCGGGCGCCGTTGAAGTCCAGGCGACAGTAGTTGCTTACCAGAAGCCTCTGCTCGGCCGCCAAGTCACCGAACGAACGTCCGATCTTGCCGCCGCCGACCGGGAACTGCGCCAAGGCGGAAATTGCGCAGGCTAACACAAGCGGGCAAATCAAAAGTCGACGCATGGCTGCCTCCTGGGCTCCAACGCTGTTATTGCGCTTGCCGGGGGGTGGAAGAACCAGACTACAACGATCAGGCTGGAATTGGAATCGCAAAAAAGGCACAAAACGGCTATCTTGGGGCTACATCAGGCGCGATCCGCGGGCGGTAAGCGTGTCGCCGGCGATCAGGCCGTCCTTTATGAACACGGTTCGCAGCGCGTACTCGGCGATATCGTGCTCGTGCGTAACCAATACGATGGTGTTTCCCTTTTCGTGCAGCCGGTCGAACAGCGCCATGATCTCTCTCCCGGTCTGCGAATCCAGGTTTCCCGTCGGCTCGTCGGCCAGGATGATGGAAGGATGATTAACCAGCGCTCTGGCGATGGCCACGCGCTGCCGCTGGCCGCCGGAAAGTTCGTTGGGCTTGTGGTGGGTGCGCTCCTCCATCCCCACCTCGCTCAGCGCCTGGCGGGCGCGCTCGATCCGTTGTTCGGTGGGAACTCCGGCGTAAATCAGCGGCAGCTCCACGTTGTGCAGCGCGGTGGCGCGCGCCAGCAGATTGAAGGTCTGGAAAACGAAGCCGATTTCCTTATTGCGAATGCGCGCCAGCTCGTCGTCGTCCAGTTCGCTGACCAGTTTGCCGTTGAGCCAGTACTGTCCCTTGTTGGACGTATCCAGGCACCCGATCAGGTTCATCAGCGTGGATTTGCCGGAACCGGAAGGGCCCATGACGGCGACGTACTCGTTGCGGTTGATGGCCAGGTTCACGCCGCGCAGCGCGTGCACCTGCTGCTCGGAGTCCATGTCGTAGGTCTTCCAGAGATCATGCGTGCAGATGATGCAAGCTTCGGGAGGTGTCTCGTATTGCCGCGGCATGCCGGCAACTTCGGTCCCCATCAATGGCTCTCCTGTGGCAGGGCGCTATTGTCGATTTTAACGCTGGCCCCATTGCGCAGGGTGCGCAGCACCTTGTAACTGCCGGTCACGATCTCGTCTCCCTCTTGCAGGCCCTGCATCACTTCGATATCGGTGGTGCCCGTGATTCCCGTGCTGACGGGAACGAATGTCGCCTTTTTGCTGCGGATCACGAATACTCCCTGGATCTCCTCTTTTGCCTTGCTCTGGTTCTGGGCGGCTGGGGCGGCTTCTACTGATGATTTGCCGTCCTGCGGCGGCTCCAGCTCTCCGTGCTGCCGGATGGTGAGGGCCTGGATAGGGATGGTGAGGGTGGAATTACGGGTTGCGGTGGTGATCTTGGCCGTAGCCGAGAGCCCGGGACGCAGGTCTTCAGGCGGATTCTCCAGCGTGACCGTCACCTTGAAGTCCCTGGCCTCCTGCGAGCCCGTCGTCGATTGCGCCGTCGACAGTCCGCTGGTCCGCAGAATCGCGTTTTCGCCGATCTCCGTCACCGTGCCTTTGAATTTTTTCTTGGGCAGCGCGTCAATGGTAACCTCCGCCGGCTGACCTGTCCTGACGTTCACAATGTCGGTTTCGTCCACCTTGACCTCGGCGGTGATCACCGAGTTATCGGCCAGCGTCATAAGGGTGCTGCCGGGCGAGTTCTGAATCCCAATCACCACCGTTTCGCCTTCCCGCACCGGCAGGTTGGTGATCACGCCAGCGAAGGGGGCGCGATACTCGGTTTTGCTCAGAACGTCGTCGGCGTGGCGCAGCGCGGCAACGTTCTGGTTGATGCGCTTGTTGGCAGACTCGGCTTGCGCCTTGGCCTGCAGTACCTTGGTTTGGGCGGAGACCAGGGCGGCATTGGCCGAGTCGTAGGCCGCTTTCCTGGTGTCGTAGTCCTGCTTGGCTATGAGCTGGTTGTTATAAAGCCCTTGCGCCCGCTCCCAGTCCAGCCGGTTGTGCTCCTGGTCGGCCTTGGCGCGCTCCAGGTCGGCTTCCGCCGCCTGGAGGTTGGCGACGGCGGCGGCGTAGTCGGTCTTGGAAGCTTCAAGCGCCGCCCGCCCGGCCTCGACGTCGGATTGCGGCTGCACGTTTTCGATTTGGGCCAGCATCTGGCCCCGCTTTACCCGCGCGCCTTCCTTGACGTAGAGCTTCACGACCTTGCCGAAGGCGTCGGCGCTTATATTGACGTAATTCAGCGGCTTGATTTCCCCGGAAGCGGTAACCACGGCGGCCAGCGACGCCCGTTGTACCCTGCCCGCCTGAACCTTGACCACGCCTTTGCGGCTCTGCACCACGCCAAAAGCAATGATCGCGGCAGCGGCAACAGCCGCTACGCCCGCGATCAAGGCTTTTTTGCCAGTCTTCATCTACTCCTCTGCCACCCAGAGCGCCACGCCGGGGTCCCCGGCCCGCGACGTACTGCCGTCCTTGCCGGTAACGGTGCAGATTCCCTGTGTTTGCCGGGCTGGAACCCGCTCCGAACCGGCTTTCTCGATGTCTCAATTATACCCGGTGTGCGTGAGCGCCAGCCCCGTGTCAGCCCGGCCTGGGCCCGGTTGCGTGGCCTAGGGTAACGACTTAGAATTGCAAGAAGCCTCGCCTGCAGGAGTTCCCGTGTACGTGCGCTGTTTCGCCCCCCGTTGTTTCTTGTGGCTGGCTATGGCCGCTTTGCTGACTCTTCCCGCGTTGGCGCAGGACACGAAGCCCGCCGGCGAACCCTCCGCCGGCGGCGAGGGCAAGGCTGCCCAACCCCAAAGCAAAGAGGCCGCAAAGAAGGCCAAAGAAGTGCAGCGCAGGCGCCTGCAGGAGTTACAGGGACCTTACAAGAAGTGGCTCAACGAGGATGTGCGCTGGATCATCACCCCCGAGGAAGAGGCTGCCTTCAAGCAGTTGTCGACCGACGAGGAGCGCGACCAGTTCATCGAGCAGTTCTGGCGGCGCCGCGATCCCACCCCCGACACCGAAGAGAACGAGTTTAAGGATGAGCACTACCGCCGCATTGCCTACGCCAACGAGCATTTCTCGGCCGGCATCCAGGGCTGGCGCACGGACCGCGGACGCATCTACATCGTCTGGGGTCCGCCCGACGAGACCGATTCCCATCCTTCCGGCGGCACCTACCAGCGCGATATCAGCGAAGGCGGAGGAACCACCTCGACCTATCCCTTCGAGCGCTGGCGCTACCGCTACCTGGAGGGCATCGGCAGCGAAGTCGTCATCGAGTTCGTCGACGCCTGCTCCTGCAACGACTACCACATCTCGGTAGACCCCAACGAGAAGGACGCCCTGCTGCACACGCCGGGCGCCGGGCTCACCATGTACGAGCAGATGGGCTTGTCCAGCCAGGTGGACCGGGTCACCGGCGGAAACCGTAACAACCCGTTCGCCAGCCAGTCGGACCAGTTCGACCGGCTGGAGCGCCTCGCCAAGCTGAACGCGCCTCCGCCGATCAAGTTCAAGGATCTGCAGGAGGACGTAACTCACCGCGTCACCTACAACCTGGTGCCGTTTGACGTGCGGGTGGATTACGTTCGCATCACCTCCGACACGGTTCTGGCGCCCATCACCATCCAGGTCAAGAACAAGGACCTGACCTTTGTCAGCAAGCAAGGCATTCAGCGCGGCAGCCTGAACATCTTCGGACGGGCCAGCACCCTGTCCGGTCGGGTTGCCACCAGCTTCGAGGACACGGTTTCAATCGACGTGCCCACCGAGCTGCTGCCCAAGAGCCTTGAACAAGTTTCCCTCTATTGGAAGGCGCTGACGCTGCGCCCCGGCAGGTACCGCATCGACGTCGTCGTGAAGGACGTCAACGGCGACCGCAAGGGAAGCTGGAGCAAGGGGGTGATGATCCCCGAGTATTCGGAGGACAAGCTGGCCTCCTCTTCGCTGATCGTCGCCGATTTGCTGGAGAAGGTCGGTTACAAGGATGCCGGCTCCGGCCGCTTCGTGATCGGCAACACCAGGATCCATCCTCGCGTGGAACCTGCCAACGGCCAGCCGGTCAGCTTCAAGCGCAACCAGGAGATGCACCTCTGGATGCAGGTCTACAACCTGGCCGCCGACGAGAAGACGAAGAGGCCTTCAGCCACCATTCAGTACCAGGTCATCAACCTGCAGACCAACCAGCCGGTGCAGCAGTTGGTGGAGAAGACCGAAGACATGGGCCACGTGGGCGAGCAGCTCACTCTGCAAAAGGCGATCGCTCTCGGCAAGCTCGATCCCGGCCTCTACCGCTTGCAAGTCAAGGTGGACGACAACGTCAGCAAACAGTCGATCAGCCCATCGATGCGGTTTGTGGTTGAGTAGGGTTCTGCGGAGGCGAGGCTAATGCCATGGTCGGTTGGCGTGGCCCATATTTGCCTTCTGTTGGCCAATGTGGGGCAGTTGACAGCGTCGTCCCACATTAGCTTCGCCTACGGCTCCGCAAATGTGGGCCACCCCGCCTTGAACTCCCTTTTGACTAGAAGCCGGCGTGGCCCATATTTGCCTTCTGTTGGCAAATGTGGGGCGGTTGACAGTGTCGCCCCACATTAGCTCCGCCTACGGCTCCGCAAATGTGGGCCACCATCCTGCCTCGCGCCTCCGTTGACCCGTCGTCTAGCGCGTGGTAACTTACAGGGTTCTACAACACGACAATCAGTTGCAGGGGCTCCTGGCAGGCGCGGACGCGTCCGCCGGGGCAGGCAGGGTTTCCGATGACACTCAGCGCCGAGATGGCATCCGTTCGCAAGACCGCCCTCAATGCCGTGCATCGGCAGATGGGCGCCAAGATGGTCGAGTTCAACGGCTGGGACATGCCGGTCGAGTATCCCAAGACCGGCGGCCTGGTCGCCGAGCACCTGGCGGTGCGCGCCAGCGTCGGCATCTTCGATGTCAGCCACATGGGCGACATTCGCATTTCCGGTCCCGACGCCCTGGCCGCCACCCAGCGCATGACCATGAACGACGCTTCCCGCCTGGTGAACGGGCAGGCGCAGTATTCGGCCCTGCTCTATCCCGAGGGAACCTTCGTCGATGACGTGATCGTCCACCGCATGGCCCAGGACGATTTCCTGATGGTCATCAACGCCGGCAACAACGCCAAGGACTATGGCTGGGTGCGCGAGCAGGCGCGCGGCTTCAACTGCCAGGTGGAGAACCTGAGCGACAACTTCACCCAGATCGCCATACAGGGCCCCAACGGCGTCAAGGTTGTGCAGAAGCTCACCGATGCCGATCTCTCGGCGGTCAAGTTCTACTGGTTTACCTACGGCACCGTCTGCGGCATTCGCAACGTGCTGATCGCCCGCACCGGCTACACGGCCGAAGACGGCTTCGAGATTTACATCCCCTCCGACCCCGCGACCAGCGCCCGCGTGTGGAATGAAATCCTCGCCGCCGGTAAGGAGTTCGGGCTACTGGCCTGCGGGTTGGGGGCGCGCAACACGCTGCGGCTGGAGGGAGCGCTTTCGCTCTACGGCCACGAGATTTCCGACAAAATCACCGTGTGGGAGGCGCGGCTGGACCGCTTCATCAAGATGGAAAAGGGCGAGTTCATCGGACGCGACGCGCTCGCCCGCCAGAAAACGGAAGGCGTGGGCCGCATGCTGGTGGGCCTGGAGCCCATCGAGCGCGGCATTCCGCGCGACGGCTACAAGGTGTTCGATCTCGCCGGCAAGGAGATCGGCTTTGTCACCAGCGGTTCGCCGGCGCCGTTCCTGAAGAAGAACGTCGCCCTGGCATATGTTCCAGCCGCGCTGGCGGCCATCGGCGGCGAGGTGGCAGTCGAGATTCGCGGGCAGAAGGTGAAGTGCAAGATCATTCCGACTCCGTTCTACCGGCGCCCGAAGGCGGAGAAGAAGGCGTAAGGCTATTTAAGATTTAAGATTTCAGATTAAAGATTGAAAATCCGCGGAGTCTGCGCTTGAAGCACTGTCTCCAGGGGTTCAATCTGAAATCTGCAATCTGAAACCTGTAATCCTGACAGGGGGACAGCACATGGCTTACCCGGCCGATTTCAAATACACCAAGGAACACGAGTGGATCAAGGTCGACGGCAAGACGGGCACGGTTGGCATCACCGACCACGCCCAGAAATCGCTGGGTGACATCGTGTTCGTCGAACTCCCCAAGCCCGGGACCGAGCTGGAGCAAGGCAAGGCCTTTGGTACGGTCGAGTCGGTGAAGGCAGTTTCGGACCTTTATGCGCCCGCCAGCGGCGCCGTCACCGAAGTCAACCAGGAACTCAGCACCGCGCCGGAAAAGGTCAACCAGGATGCGCACTCCGCCTGGATGGTGAAGCTCACCCTCAAGAACCCGGCGGAGTTGAACCAACTGCTCTCCAGCGCCGATTACGAGAAGTTCATCGCCGAAGAGCAGTAGAGTGTGCTTCATAGCGGATTGTTTTGAAAGGGCATGGCTTTAGCCATGCCGTCCAGACCCAGAAAGAATGCGGGCTTTAGCCCCTGAGGGCATAGTTCCTTCTTCTGGAAATTGGTTTATTTCTAAGCCTTGAGCCCTGTATTCCAAAACTTCTATGCGCTATCTTCCAAATTCTAAAAACGATCGTGAAGCCATGCTGCGCGAGGTCGGCGCCCGTTCGATCGACGACCTGTTCGCGCCCATTCCCAGGCAATTCCGCCTCGAGCGCGAGCTGAAGCTCCCGCGCCAGATGTCGGAGTCGGAGATCGTGGAGTGGTTCCGGCAGCGGGCCGCGGAAAGCGGCAGCGGTTATGCCATGTTTCTCGGCGCCGGCGCCTACCACCATTACCGGCCGGTGGTGATCGACTCGCTGATTTCGCGCGGCGAGTTCTTCACCGCCTACACGCCCTATCAGCCGGAGATCTCGCAGGGAACGCTGCAATCCATCTTCGAGTTCCAGACCATGATCTGCGAGCTGACCGGAATGGAGGTGGCCAACGCCTCCATGTACGACGGCTCGACCGGCTCGGCCGAGGCCGTGATGATGGCCATGCGCCTCAGCGGACGCCGCGCGGCCCTGGTGGCGCGCAGCGTGCATCCCGAGTATCGCGATGTCATCCGCACCTACTCGAAATACCAGGGACTGCCGGTGACCGAGGTGGGCTTCGGCGAGAACGGCCGCGTGAACATGGCCGCCCTGCGCAAGGCGCTCACGCCAGAGACGGCCTGCCTGCTGATCCAGTCGCCAAACTTCTTCGGCACCATCGAAGACATCGGCGAGCTGGCCGAGGTCGTGCACGCCAATGGGTCGCTGCTGGTGGTCGCCATTGCCGAAGCGCTCTCGCTGGGCGTGGTCAAGCCGCCGGTGGAGGCCGATATCGTCAGCATGGAGGCGCAGTCGTTCGGCATTCCGCTCGGCTTCGGCGGACCCTACGCCGGCGTCATCGCCACCAAGGAGCGCTTCGTGCGCCAGATGCCGGGAAGGCTGGTGGGCGAAACCCGCGACCGCAACGGCAAGCGCGGATTCGTGCTCACCCTCTCCACCCGCGAGCAGCACATCCGCCGCGAGAAGGCGACTTCCAACATCTGCACCAACCAGGCGCTGATCGCCCTGATGGCCAACATCTTCATGATCACCTACGGCCGCGAAGGCCTCAAGGAGCTGGCGCGGCAGAACCTGGCCAAGGCCGCCTATGCGCGCAAGAAGTTCGCGGCCAAGGCAAAAATCCTGTTTGAGGGCGCGCCGCGCTTCAACGAGTTCGTGGTGCGGACCAAGGAAGATCCTTACGTCTTCTCGCACCGGCTCGCCGACAAGAAAATCGTGGGCGGCTTCCCGCTGGTCAAGTTCTACCCCGAGCTGGGCAATGCCGCCGTCTGGTGTTGCACCGAGTTGAACACGCGCGAGCAGATCGATACCGCCAGCGGGGAGGTGCGCTAATGGCGAACAGCAAAATCACTAAAGCCACCACGCACGTCAACCAGAACGAAGGGTTGATTTTTGAAAAATCTTCGGCCGGCAAAAAGGCGTACCGCCTGGCTCCACTCGATGTCCCCGAGGTCGACGAGCGGGAACTGCTGGGCCCCTGCGCGCGCCAGGACCTCGGCAACATGCCCGAGGTGAGCGAGGTCGAGGTGATTCGCCACTTCACCCGCCTCTCGACCTGGAACTACGCCGTCGATTTCGGCATGTATCCGCTGGGTTCCTGCACCATGAAGTACAATCCGCGCGTCAATGAATTTGTAGCGCGCCTGGATGGACTGGCCAACGCTCATCCTTACCAGCCGGAAAAGGCTTCGCAGGGCGCGCTGCGCATTCTCAAGACGCTCTCCGAGCAGCTCATCGAGATCACCGGCATGGACGCCATCACCCTGCAGCCGGCGGCGGGAGCCCACGGCGAGCTCACCGGCATACTGCTGGTGCGCGCATGCCTGGAGGCGAGAGGCAATCCGCGCAAGCGCATCCTGATTCCCGACTCCGCCCACGGCACCAACCCGGCGACCGCGGCCATGGCCGGCTACCAGGTCGAGAACCTCAAGTCGAATGCGGCCGGCGAAGTCGATCTCGCCGCCCTTGAAGCGCAGATGAACGAAGAAGTCGCCGGGCTGATGCTTACCAATCCCAACACGCTCGGCGTCTTCGAGCAGCAGATCGGCCGCATTGCCGGGCTGGTGCACGCCAAGGGCGGGCTGCTCTACATGGACGGCGCCAACATGAACGCCCTGGTGGGCAAAACGCGTCCGGGCGATTTCGGCGTCGATGTCATGCACCTCAACCTGCACAAGACGTTTTCCACTCCGCACGGCGGCGGCGGACCGGGCTCCGGGCCGGTGGCTTGCAAAAAAATCATGGAGCCGTTTCTGCCGGTGCCGGTCATCATCCAGCGCCCCGACGGCCAGCTTGGCTTCGAATACAACCGGCCGCAGTCGATTGGCCGCGTGCGCATGTTCTACGGCAACTTCGGCATGCTGGTGCGCGCTCTGGCCTACATCATGGCCAACGGTCCCGACGGCCTGCGGCAGACCACCGAAGACGCGGTGCTCAATGCCAATTACATCCGCAAAAAGCTGGAGCCGTACTACGACCTGCCGTACAAGACGCCCAGCATGCACGAAGTGGTCTTCAGCGATCACCTGCAGGCGAAGAGCGGGATCAAAACCGGAGACATCGCCAAGCGCCTCATCGACTACGGCTTCCACCCTTACACGGTTTCCTTCCCGCTGGTTGTCCACGGGGCGATGATGATCGAGCCCACCGAGAGCGAGTCGAAAGAGGAGCTCGATTTCTTTATCGACTCCATGAAAGCCATCGCCGAGGAGTGCGAGAAGGAGCCGCAGACGGTGCTCGACGCGCCGCACAACACGCGCGTCTCGCGCCTGGACGAGGTCATGGCCGCGCGCAAACCGGTGCTGCGCTGGAAACCGCGAGAGGCCAAGACGGCGGCGGAATAACGCGCTTCAGTAATTAGGGGTCAGCGAGCAAGGGCTACGGATTGTGGCAAGACTACAGTTGCCGTAGCCCTGATCTTTTGAGGGGTGCGCCGGCTACAGCATCAATAGGCGTTAGGGTGCTGCTTCTTCCAAGCCTTCGTCGCCTTCTTCTGTGACTTCAGCCCGTTCTTTTGTGCTTTCTTCTGATTTTTCGCCATCTTCTTCATTGCCTTCTGGCTTCTCTTGTTGGATTTCTGCCTCTGGCGGTCGGCGGCGCTAGCCGCCTGAGCGGGAACAGGAGCCAAAGCAATGAACGCGAGAAGGGCACCAAGAATACAAGCAGCAAGTTTTTTCACAAGCTCTCCGCGAAACCAAACTGCAAGAATTCTACAACGAGAGCCGCAGGAC
>JBEKQR010000003.1:0-33925 GCA_049519515.1 Candidatus Korobacteraceae bacterium | reverse complement strand
AGCTCCTTCATGATCGACGGCGCAGCCACCGAGATGTTCACCCGGTCGATATAGTTCATGAAGATGATGAGCATGGCGAAAAACGCCAGCATCCAGCGATAATTGCTTCGTTTTCCCGGCGGCGCGGATTGTGTCCGAGCCTCGCTTGGCATTTGATCCGTAGTAGTGCTCATCTCCCTCGCCTCCTCTCTCTCCGGCGCTGGCGCCGCCATGGTTCCCGGCAGACGCCGAGCTTGCGTCTACACCCCTGAACGCGCAACACCGGCGCGTTCCGGGGGCCTCGTCTCGGACGATGAGAGCACCTCGCGCACGGCGGCAATCAGCTCGCCGAACGTCTTGGCGATCATGGCATTGGCCTTGGCCAAGGCAGCGTACTTGGACTGGGTTGAGCCGCCTCCAGCCGAGATGATCGCACCCGCATGGCCCATCTGTTTGCCGGCGGGCGCCGTCTGGCCCGCGATGAAGGCGATCACCGGTTTGGGATAACCACCCTCCAGATAGGCGGCGGCCTGCTCTTCGCCCATGCCGCCGATCTCGCCCACCATGACCACGACTTTGGTTTCGTCATCTTCGGCGAACTCTTTCAGCACGTCTATGAAATCCATGCCGCGGATGGGATCGCCGCCAATTCCTACGCAGGTGGTTTGTCCGATCTTCATCTCCGTGAGCGTGGCCCCAAGATCATGAATGAGGGTCCCGCTGCGGCCCACGATGCCGACCGAACCTTCGCTGTAGATCGAGCCGGGCATGATGCCGACCTTGGTCTTGCCGGGACTGATCACGCCGATGGTGTTTGGCCCCACGATCCTGACGCCGCGCTCGATGGCCAGTTGCCTGACATAAGCGGTGTCGTGAACGGGAACGAACTCGGTGATGATGACCGTGAGCTTGATGCCGCTTTCGATGGCTTCAATGGCGCTGTTTTTCACCGCCAGCGACGGAACCAGAACCATGGTCGCGTCAATCGGAGTATGCTCCAGCGCCTCCGGAATGGTGTTGTAAACGGGCACGCCGAAGACGTCCGTCCCGCCCTTGCCCGGCGAGATGCCGGCCACCAGATCGACGCCGTAATCGAGCATGTACCTGGTGTGCAGGCCGCCCATCTTTCCGGTAATGCCCTGCAACAGCACCTTGGTCTTTTTGTTGATCAGAATCGCCATCTCATGCGCCCTTTCTTGCCGCGGGGTCACCGGCAACGGCCGTTTTTGCCGTTGCTGGGGTGGTAGCGCCGGGGTCCCCGGCAACGGCCGTTTTTTGCCGTTGCTGGGGTGGTAGCGCCGGGGTCCCCGGCAAGCGCTGCTGTTGCGTTTGTCGGGATGCAACCAGTCCGACCATCTGCTCGACCGCCTCTTCGGTGGTTCCAAATTTCACGATCGGAATGTTCCGGTCTTCCAGCAGTTTCCAGCCTTCATCCTGGGAATGGCCGCGCATCTTCACCAGAATCTTGGCGGTGGGCTTGTCTTCGTCGATAACGTTCGCCAAGCCCCGGCCCATCCACTCGCAGTTGTTGATGCCGCCAAAGGCGTTGACCAGGACGCCTTCGACGCCCGGAGTGGCCAGGCAGATGCGAAAGGCTTCGGCCATCTTGTCGCTTTGAATGCCGCCGCCGGTATCGAGGAAACAGGCGGGTTTGGCCCCGTAATGCTGGATGAGATCCATGGTCGCCATCGCCAGTCCGGCGCCGCTGCCCAGGACAGCGATATTGCCCTCCAACTGCACGTAATTCAGGCCGGCGGCCTTGGCCCGCGCTTCCAGCGGCGTGCTCACATCCCAGCGCGGCGTGATATGCTGCCGCGCCAGGGAAGAGTCGTCAATAACGATTTTGGAATCGATGGCGACGATCTCTTCTTTCGGAGTGATGACCAGCGGATTGATTTCGGCCGTGGTGGCATCGATGCCATGAAACACCTCGATCAGCTTTTGCATGACCGGCGCCAGCTTGGGCAGCAGCTCCGAGGGCAATCCCGCGCGCCTCAGCAGGTCTATGATCCGGAATGCTCTGACCGGTTGCGTGGGCGGCAGATGCATGGTCAGAACCTTCTCCGGCGCGGTTCTGGCCACCTCTTCGATGTCCATGCCTCCGCTGGTGGAGAACATCAGCACCGGCAGCCCGTTTTGCGGATCGAAGGTGACGCCGGCATAGAGCTCGCGGGCGATCTCGGTCTTTTCGCTCAGCAACACGCTCTCGGTTTTCTCGCCTTTAATGGTCAAGCCGAGAATTCGCCCGGTGTGCTCGATCAACTCGGCCTGGTTGTTGGCGATTTTGACACCGCCGGCCTTGCCGCGTCCGCCGCTCAGCACCTGCGCTTTTATTACCACCGGGTAGCCCAGGGTCTCGACCGCGCGTAGCGCTTCTTCCACCGACCCGGCCAACGCCGCCTTCGGAACATTTATGCCGAACTTGGCGAAAATCTCTCTGCCTTCATGCTCAAAAAGCCGCATAGATTGTCTTCCTCGCCCCAAAGGGCTTCCCGCAGACGCCACAGTTGCGTCTGCTGGGATGGTGAACCTCCAGTCAAGACCAGCTCAGTTATGTTCTCGGATTATCAGATATATTGCGGCAACTTGCTAGTGCAATGGTCACAAACGAGACCGCCAACCACGCGGGAATGTCCCTGTCTGCGTTACGACTCCGGGCGCAGATCTGGGTCGCCAGGCCTGAGTGAATACTCCAGCTTGCAGGTACAGGGAGTATGACTCCCGCCGAGCCTGGGCACGCCAGGCGCCGGCGTGGTAATCAGGCAAATACCCGAAAAACGATCTGATGGAAAATTACAGCGCAATCTTGCCGGGCTTCGGGTTAGACTCGTAAGAGGCTGCCGCTGAAAGAGCGGAGCCGCTAACACAGTCAGGGCCATGAGACGAATTTGTTGGCTACGGCCGCTATTGTTATTTGTTTTTTGTGGGTTGACGCTGGCGCGCGCAGACGTTGCTCTGCTCCTGGAAGAGCCGTTCGGGGGATTCGGAACTGTAAACCCGACCGGCCATGCGGCAATTTACCTGGCCCGCGTCTGCGCGAGCTCTCCTATTGCCTTGCGCCGCTGCGAACCGGGTGAAGCGGGCGTGGTAATCAGCCGCTATCACAGGATCGCCGGCTACGACTGGATCGCAATCCCCCTGATTCCTTATCTCTACGCCGTCGATAAGCCTGAGCAGGTTCCGTCGTCCGCCGACCCCAAGTCCGTCGCCGCGCTCAGGGACGCGTATCGAAGAAAACATCTGCGGCAAATCGCCCCCGACGGTCCGGACGGGCAAGCACCGGAAGGCGAATGGGTTCAACTGGTTGGCTCCTCGTACGATCGGAAGATCTACGGCTTTTTGCTGGAGACGAGCGCGGAGCAGGACGATGATTTCATCCGCGAGTTCAATCGAAGAAGAAACAAAAGCCACTTCAATCTTTTTTTCCACAACTGCGCCGATTTCACGCGGGTCGTGCTGAACTTCTTCTATCCGGACACGGTGCATCGCAGTTTTATGGCGGACGCCGGCATGACTACCCCCAAGCAGGCTGCCCGGTCGCTCGTGCGCTATAGCCGTCATAATCGAGACGTGTTGTTCGCAAGCTTCGTAATTCCGCAGGTTCCAGGCAGCATCCATCGCAGCAAACCGGCGAGAGGCGTACTGGAGGGCTTTATCAGGACAAAGAAGTATTCGGTGCCGGCGGCCGTATTGAGCCCGATTGTGGTCGGCAGTTTGGCGGTTGTTTATTTGACCGAACGGCGTTCTCCTCCCGGACGCAATGCTCCTGTCCTTGACGTGCCGCACCACGCCCTGACGCCATTGTTCGCCGAAACCTTGGAAAATCTGCAACAGCAGGCAAGTGTCGCCCGGTTAAAGGACTCCGATACCCACAAGCCTGCGCAGGATTTCTCTACCTCTGGACAATAATCCGACCGTGGCTCGCAATATATTTCCCGTTGTCTGTGTTGTAGTGGTGCGGACTCTCCGGTCCCCTCGATCCCAGGTTCTCAGCTTTCCAGCTTGAACCGGCTCGAAGCCAGGGCATAGAGCCGCCGCCATACAAGACGGTTTATGGTGACGACCATGCAGGCCATCGCCAGCGTGGCCACAAGCAGCATGCGGAAGTTTCCGTTGTCCGTCGCCTGGCTGATTACCGCTCCCAGACCGGTTGTAGACATGGTTTGCCCGCGAAAGTGAAAATACTCCGCCACGATACTGGCGTTCCAGGCGCCGCCGGAAGCTGTGACCAGCCCGGTGATCAGATAGGGGAAAATTGCCGGCAATAGCAGCCTGCGCCACCGCTCCGCCCTCTTCAGTTGGTATACGCTGCAAACTTCCTTCAGGTCGGTTGGAATGGCCGCCGCCCCGGCAATGACGTTGAACAGGATGTACCACTGCGTTCCCAACAGCAACAGCACAATCGAGGCAATGCCCAGGCCGCCGCCCACGCGAATCAGCACCAGCAGGATGATGGGGAACAGTGCCGTCGCGGGAACCGAGGCGGCGATCTGCGCGATGGGCTGTGCCACCGCCGAAAGCCTGGGTTGCAGCCCAATTATCGTTCCTACCGGAATTGTCCAGAGCGCCGCCAGGACAAGAGCAAATTCGACCCGAAGAAAAGTAGCTCCCGCTCCAAGCAAGATGGTGCGCAGCTCTGGCATGGTAATGGTGACCGCTGTCGACAACATTCGTATCAGAACGTAGCCCATGGCGGCCGACATGACCGCGCCAGCCACGGGTGCGACCCATCGCCGGGTCTTTGCAGGACTTTGCGGACGCGCAACGCTCCTTGAAAAGTGCAGGTCCAGAGCTTCACGCGCGGGCGCGACCAGCAGCCGTGAAGCAGCCGACAACACGTGCGAGCGGCGCAGCAGGTCGAGAACCCGCGAACGGGGAATCTCGGCGGCCTCGACCTGCTCGAATTTGAATTTTTCCGCCCATGCAATTACCGGCCGCCAGACTACCCGGTCTATGGCGATGATGATTCCGATCATTACCGCCAATCCCCAGACAATTGCCCCGGTATTGCCCGCGTTGGCGGCGGTCTGCAAGTACGATCCCAGCCCGGGGAGGCGCAGATCACGATTTCCCAGAACGAACATCTCGCAGGCCATGAGGAAAAACCAGCCGCCCGCAACCGACATCATGGAATTCCAGACCAGGCCCATGGCCGCATACGGCAACTCAAGCTGGTGAAACCGTTGCCACCAGCTCAAATGGTAGACCTTGGCCGCCTCCATCATTTCCCGCGGAATGCTCTTCAGGGAAGAATAAAAGCTAAACGTCATGTTCCACGCCTGCCCGGTGAAAATCAGCAAAACCGAGCCCAGTTCCGCGCCCAACTGCCTGGTGGGGAAAAGCGCAATCATGGCCAGCATCACCCCGGGAAGAAAGCTAAGCACCGGAATGGATTGCAACGTGTCCAACAGCGGAATCATGAATCGCTCCGCCTTGGCGTTGTAGGCGGCTACGTAGCCGTAAACCAAGGTGAAGCCGAGGCTGATGAAATACGCGATGGAGATGCGAAGGATGGAAAAAAGCGCATATTGCGGCAGGGCCGAAGGATGAAGCCGGATTGCCGGCTGCACGCTGGCAGGGCCGACGCCATAACGCGCGAACGACAGGAGCCCATAGAAAAGCGCCAGCCCCGCGAGGATTACCATAACGTCGGTCAGCAACGACGTGCCCCGCGCGGGCGCCCTCGCCAGTGTCGACACTCCTGCAGGATTTTCGCCTGTGCTCTGGATCTCGCGGCTCCTCGATGATCAGTGTCCGCTAATGCAGCGGAACTGTCTCGCTAGTATCAGTAGCGGTTGCGGGTTGGTGCAGCGACAGCTTATCGGTTTCCGCGTCGTAAGTGAAAAGCTCGGCGTACCGGCCCCAATTCAACACGGTCTCCAACTGCCGCTGGACTTCCTTGTCTGAAAGATGTTCGTCCAGGATGTCCCGGAAGAACTCCATCGGCATGGTGTGATCGGACTTGCCTTCCAGGGCCCGGCAAATCTGTTGAATGAGCGCTACATGAGCGAGTACGGCTTCACCGAACATCTTCTTGCGACTGGCAATGTCGGCCTCGGCAAATGCCTTTCCCCCGGCGGTAATCTCAATATCTCCTTCGCCTGATTTGGCAAAACCCAGCAGAACGGCTTCGTCAATGATCGGCAGCAAGTCATCCACTTCCATCAGCAACTCGTCCGCCAGATGGTACATGTCTTCTTTGCCCCCGCGATCGTTGAGAAATTCCAGCAGCCCTGCCATTCCTCCAGCTTTCGCGTGGGGCAACATCTGATACGTAGTCCTGGAGGCATGGTGCAGCCGCGCCGGTGGCGCAAACTCCAACTCCGGTTGCGTCATTACCTTGTAAATGTAATCGACATATACGAGGAACTCGGCTGATTTCCGGTCCCTCGGCTGGGGCAGTGGAATGTCGAAGTCGGCGCGGATTGTGGCCGGATTTCTGCCCAGCACGATTACGCGATCGGCCAGCAGGACCGCCTCTTCAATGTTGTGCGTAACCAGGAATATGCTTTTGGTCGGGATCTTCTTCTGCAGCCATAGTTCCAGCAATTCGCCGCGGAGATTCTCGGCGGTGAGCACATCCAGTGCCGAAAATGGCTCATCCATGAAAAGGACCTCAGGCTCGACGGCCAGCGCCCGCGCGAATCCAGTCCGCTGTTTCATGCCGCCTGACAGCTCCTTGGGATAGGCATTTTCAAATCCCTTCAACCCCACCGAATCCAGTGCCCGCAATGCCCGGTGATGGCGTTCCAGGTGCGGCGTGGCGCGCGCCAGCAACGGGACTTCGACATTCTCCAGCACCGTCAACCAGGGAAATAACGCAAAGCTCTGGAAGACGATGCCGACGTTTGCATGGCAGCCGGGCAATTGTTCTCCGTGCCACAGCACGGCCCCGGCAGACGGCGCTGCTAAACCGGAGAGAATGCGCAGCAGGGTGGACTTTCCGCAGCCCGAGGGCCCGAGCAAGGCGGTAATCACGCCCGGCTCGACGCGCAGGTCCATGGGCGCAATGACCTGAATATGCCTGCCGCCCGGCTGGTCAAATCGCTTTTCGATTTGGCGGGCCTCTATGATTGCCGCCACGGCTGGCGCGGCAACGGCTGCCGGTGGCGCGGCCGCCGGGATGGTCTCAGCAGCTTTACCGGGAGGAGCTTCCGTTACCTCTGCCGAAATTTCCTCCATCAGCCGCTTCCAGGCTTCCTCCGGCAATTCATCCAGGAACCGGAGCCGGTCAGCGGGAGCGATGTTTTCGATAATGGCGCGCATCTCGCTCGTCGGCCGCGAATGCAACAGAACATATGTGTGGTAGTAGGGAAAATGAGTCACCACGGCGGCGGCGAGTTCGATGGGCAAGCTGCGGAATAGATGCTGCTGTTCGTCAAAAGCAAGCTCCGCGACTACGTCGGCCGCCACAGCGGGATCAAGCCTTTGCACCGATGCGACGGCTTCATCCCAGTGCTTGCCGGCGACGGCTGCCCGTAAGATTTCTCCTGTTGTCACCGGGGACCTCACCACGAGCGTCAAGCCCGTTTGCAATCTCCGAGTTTCCGCCTGGCCAAGAAAGCCGCGAGTTACCAGGAACCCTGTGTGGCCCTGCAATTAAGAGATGGTATGGGGAACGTTGCAGTCAGGGGGCACTGCACAACTTCGAGGATTGTCTCATTTTTTGGGAAACTTCGGCATGTCTTCCAAGCCTTGCCGGAATGAAAGGGCTGGCATTATACCTGCCGCGCGAGCTTGCCCCGCAACGGGATGGTCATTGGAAGAGTCAGGAGGACTATCCCCGCAATGAGTGTCAGCGTGATGCTTACGCCGATGACATCGCTTAACATCCCGAACAGGAAAGGCGAAACCGCGCCCGATCCAATGCCGCAGGTATAGAACACGGCAAAGGCTTCGTTCCTGTACTCCTGCGGAACCAGCTCCGGAACGCTTCCGTAAAGCACGGAGGAGGTTCCATTCAGAGCAATGCCCACCAGAGGGCACAGGATCAAGGCAGGCTTGAGGCCCAGGCTGATCATGCCCCAAATCAGGCCGCTCGTCGCCAGTTCGGTAACAATGACGGAGGTCAGGATGCCGACGCGAGTGGCGAGAACTCCGCATACGAATTTCCCGAATGCGCCTCCGGCGAAGACCAGGCTCAGAGCCAGGCCGATGGTGGTCACCGCCGCGCCCTTGTCGCGCAGCACAAAAGGCATAAACGTCAGGAACCCCATGCGCGTGGCGCAATCCAGAATGGCAATGATGCACAAGGCCAAAAAGGGCCGCAGGTTGGTGAAGCTGCCAAGCGAGAACGCTTTCAGCGATGCTGCTTGTTGCGCCTTCGGCTGCAGCGGCAGGTTGCGCAGGCCTACCACAATCAGGGCGGCGGCCACCAGCCCGCAGAGCCCAATCGTGCTGATCGTGTGCCGCCATCCGAGGAAGGAAACCAGCAGCGCGGCGCTTCCCGGAACAATCAGCTTCCCGATATCGCCCGAGAAGTTGTACGTACTCAGCGCGACCCTCGAAGCCTTTCCTTCATGGGTGTTCGAGATGGCGGAGGACGCCAAAGGATGTTGCGTGCTGGAGCCCAGCCCGGCCAGAAATAACAGTGCCATCAGCGCCGCGGCAGATTGCGCGAATCCGACAGAGGCCATCGAGATGGACGTCAACAAGGTGCCCAGAAGCAGAACCCTGAGTATGCCCAGCCGGCGGGCCAGCAGGCCCGAGGGAAACTGAAACCCGGACATCGCCCCCGAAAACGAAGCTTTCAGCAGTCCCACGCCCGCGAAGCTCAAATGGAAGGTCTGCTGCCAGATGGGGAAGAACAGGTAAAGCATGTCGGTAAAGCCGTCGTGGGTGATGTGCGCCAGACATCCGGCCAAGAGAACCCGCCATCTCCTCGCCGTCGAAACCGGCATGACCTCACTGGCGGCAACTCCTTGCTGCCCCATAAATGCTCCTGGTGATCGAGTCCTTACTCTTACTGGCTGGACAAATATAGTCGCTCGCAATGGCGCTTCAAAGCAAGGGTTAAATCCCGGGCAGGGCTTCGTCCCCTTGCCGCAATTGCTCGGTCAACTCCGCCAGGTCGCGGCAAACGTAATCGGGCTGGATGGAGGAGCCCGCCAGGTCCGCCGCCTTGGTTTCTCCGCTGAGGACCAGGACGGTGCGGATGCGGGCATTGAAGCCGGTGGTCATGTCGGTGTACAGGCGGTCGCCGACGATTGCCAGTTGCTCCGGCTGATAGTTCTTCTTGCGCCGGATCATGTCGATGATTTCCCGGTTGGGCTTGCCGATCACTTTGGGACGAACGCCGGTCGAGGCCGTAATCAGGGCTGCCATGGCGCCGCAATCGGGAATGTATCCGGACTCGGTGGGACAGTTGAAATCCGGATGGGTGGCGATGAACGGTACGCCGCGGCGAATCCAGTCGCAGGCCGTCACCAGCTTGGCGTAGGTCAGGGTCTTATCGAAGCCGAGCACCACGAAATCCGGCACAGACGCCGTAGTTGCGTCTGTTGGGGCAGGGTCGGCCATCAGCGTAAACCCGTGAGATGCGAACTCCTCTTCCAGCTCGGGAGTGCCCAGCAGAAAGATGCGCCCCTTCGGCTTGAGAGTATTGAGATAGAAGGCCGTGGCTTCTCCGGAGGTGAGAATGCTGGCGGCGTCGCAGGCGATTCCCAGGCTGGTCAGCTTGTTGGAATAGTATTCGGCATGACGCGAGGAGTTATTGGTCACGAACAGGAAGTCGCGCCCGCTGCGTCGAAGATACTCAAAAAATTCCAGCGCGCCCGGCAGAAGCCGGCTGCCAAGATAGACGGTGCCATCCATGTCGAGCACGAAGCAGCGGACGCTGCCAATGTTGTCAGTCGGCATTTATCTTCTCCCCCGCGCAACCATGTTAGCCGAAGACGCCGCCCATCTTCGAGTGTAAGCTTCCTCGTCAGGCAGCTCCACTCTAGGGTGGGGAATGGCCGGGCTTTTGCAGTTGACGCTGCTTTCGATTTGCGCAATTTTCGTAGTTTTGATGACCGGCTCGAAGCAACTGCTCGACACCAGACACAAGCTTGGCGGGAGGCCATTGAGAAGCGGCAAATAACGCGCAAGGAAAAGCCGGCTTTGGGCAGAGTAAAGTTGCACAAGTACTGCCAAAAAGCGCTGCCGGAGACTCGCGCGACTTACTGTGTTCGTTAGGTCTGTTGAATCCTGCCCAGGTCGAGCACTGGTTTTCCAGGTATGTTTCTGTTCGTCAGCCGGCTTTTGAAGAGGCGCCAGCGATTGGAAAGTCTCGGCTCATAGCAACAGCACTCATCCATCCGCGCAGAAAAACCGGCGATCACCCGCAGGCGCCACGATGCCGGCTCGTGGCTCACAACCACAGTAGCCAGTAGCTTATGATTTCCCTCAAGTATGGTTAGCGGCTTGCCTTCATCGACTCCTATCAGCACTACGGAGCTACGATGGACAGACTGCCGAAGGCAGTAGGCCATATCTTGAACTTTGCGAATAGAGTTTCCGTCGAAGCGTCCCGATCGAATACGTTCGGCAACATCTTTGATTAGCATGCTGCCGTTTGCAAGTCGCGTCCATTCCGGACGGGACGCTACGCGGATGAGATCCAGATCCGCGGACTCGACCCGCACCTCCCACCACTGCGTGTCGCGGGGAAGGTCGTGCCAGACGTCTTGGCGCCGGCGAAGCAACAGCATGTGGCGTAGCGCATTCTGCTTCGAGTCATTTAGGTCGGGATTCAAGACCAGGTCCTCGAATGTCTCCCGGTCTTTGTGGAACTCCGGCTGATAGAACTCGTTCTTGAGGTATTCGGCAATCACCTCTGCTTCGGTAACCGGTTGTACTTTTTGCACCTGGCCTGAATATCCTTCCCGCCCAAAGCCTTTTGTCCCATCGAGGGAGCCTAGACAATGGTTCGCGCTACCAACATCAGAGTACGTGAACCCCCGGGAAAGATGTCTGGTCCGGTTACAAAATTGTAACCTTCCTGTTCATCAATGCTTCATCTCGCCCGACACGCACCAGGGCGCTTGATATTGCTCGCCGGCCGGCAGAACACGTTGAATCCATTAGCGGTTATCCGGAGAGTACCGGCGAAAGATGTGACGCAGTAGCTATTGCGGTGTGGATGATGGGTGAGAGAGAAATTGGTCGGGGCGATAGGATTTGAACCTACGACCCCCTGCGCCCAAGGCAGGTGCGCTACCAGGCTGCGCTACGCCCCGACTGTGTGTTCATTTTCAACAACTTACGGAATGGCTTCCGTCCACAGAAATTCTAACACAGGTATGCTGCGGCAATTGGTGAATCGTGCTCATTCCCCTGCGCCACTCTTACCGACTGTTTCAGCAAAAGCAAGTTCATCAGAAACGTTCTGGACCGCCTGATGTCCCAACGTTTCGATCAGCACCAGCAATTCTTCAATTGCTTCAACCGCGTCTTTGAACAGAACTTTTCGTCCGCCGTAGATGCCGGACCCTGTATGTTTCAACCCGTTTACCTGCCGATGGATTTCATGCAGCTTACAATTCTTCCAATCTTCTTGGCGTAATGCCCGAAATGCTTCCTGCGCAATTAACAAGAGCGGCCCAACCTTCATTTCTGTTTCTTCTTTGCCCGTTACCACCTTGAGGGAACGATGGTAAACGGCTGCCAACCGAAACAGCGTGTTGTTAAAGTAAAATCCAGCCGTCCACTTCCCGTCGGTTCGTATTCTGCCTTGGGCCATGCTTCTGGCACGGTGGGTTACATGCTTCATTGCAGCCGCATTGAGTTCTTGTGTTCTGTCTGTGTACTCATGCCGGGTAGCATAAAAAAGGCTGTAAACTGCACCAAGCAGGTCGTCAAGGCACGCTGAAAGACCACGAGATCGTATATTTGCTTCCAGAAGGGTTCCAATCCGGCTAGCGAATTCTGAGAGCTGCCCACACACGCCTGATTGGTCCTGTTCAACTGAAAAATATTCAGGCATTCCCATCTCCCTTCGGGCACTGATTTAAGGCTGCGATGAGGGCTGCTGCGGTGGCTTGCTCCGTTTGGGGCTCCTGGACTTCGGAGGCGTCGCGTTGTCATCCACCACGGTCTTCTTAAGGGCGCCTCTTTGTGCCCGCCGCAGTTGCGCCAGCTCGACGGCCTGGGCTTCGGCCAAGGCCTCGACCCGCTTGCCGAGGGCCATGCGCAGCGTATCCAGTTCGTTCGTTTGCGCCGCCAGGCGCTCGAACTGGTCTCTTGGTCCGAATGCTCCTGCCGCTTCAGCCACCCCCTTCAAGACGTCGTGGAGAGCATTCAAATTGCGGTACAACCTGAAGCTTGAAGCCACATTCCGCGGCGCATTGCGAACGGCCACCACGAAGCCCGGCAAAGCTGCCGTGAGATTGCGCTGCAGGGAATCGATGTCGGCCTCCGCCTGCTGCTTGCTGGCCGAATCGGCCTTCCACTTTTCCACCCGCAATCTGCCAAGCTCCACATTGAGGGAGGAGGCAAGCTGTTCCACCCGCTGCAGCAGGTTACCGAGCTCCGGATCCAGCGGAGGCGCGGCCGGCTGCGTCGATGAGCCCGCAGCTCTCGCGCCAGCGCCGGGGGCTTGGGCAAAAAGCGGACCAGCAAACATGGAAGAAAGCAGAAGGACGATCAAGCAAGCAGATTTCATAATTGCTTTGTGCATTGTCTCAGGTGCGGTGGGAAGACCCGCCCGGGCTCGTGCCAGAGGCGCCGCTTGTTTCGATGCGGCGCTCATCCACAGCGTGATGATTTAGTGCTTATCGAAATAGGCAAGTCCCTGTCAATGACGAAAAAGAGTATTCAGGTACTCACAGTGAGTACAGCGGGGCTTTAAGGTATTGCAGCTTTACGCACCATGGGTTTTCTAAGCTCCACAATCCGCAACCGCCTGGCGGCGTTTTCCCTCCTCTACTACTTTGGACAGATACTTGCGTATAGCCCAGGCGTACGCTCTTGCGGGCCGCTTCGGCAGCCGCAAAGCGTAAGCATCCTCCTTTCCTCCCTGGTTACCTCGCCTGGCATCCTTCTCCGGGCGAGGTTTTTTTGCCAATCCTCGCCATGCCGTGCTGCGTTCCCGCGGGGCTGTAAAATCTGCAACTTTTCTGGAAGATTGGCTCTGGTGGCTGGATTACGGCAACTGAGGAAGAAAACGAATAAATACGAAATCGTGCGCTGCAGGAGTCGCACACCACAACCGCGTAGTTAGAACTCCCTAAGCGGAGGCCGAAACCGCCTTCTTCTGCTGGAAGCACTCGCGGCAGAAAACCGGCCGTCCCTGCGTAGGCTTGAATGGAACCGTCGTTTCCTTGCCACAATTGGAGCATACGGTTCGCGTCTCCACTTTGGGCGCATTCGCCGAGTGCCCCACGCCTAGAGTCTGCGCCCGCTTGGCCTTGCAGCTTTTGCAGCGCTTGGGTTCGTTCTTGAACTGCTTGTCATGGAAAAAAAGCTGTTCTCCCGCCGTAAAAACGAAGTCCTGACCGCAATCAATACACTTCAGCACCTTGTCCCGGAATTCCATCGGCTTGTGCCCCTTTCAGCCCCGCCCAACTGCAGAAAACATCCAGCCCGGAAGCTGAGGCTACCTCTACCACACCCACGGTTCGCCCGTCACTTCAAAACAAAACCCCTTTGTCGCCCGGAAACTCGCGCAAAAGCAAGGGCCGCTACCTGAGCAGCGGCCGGGTTGTGTCTTATTCCTGCTCTTTGCGAGCCTTCTTTCTGCTGCGCTTGCGCGCCAAAGCTTGCTTTACACGCCGCTTCTCGCCAGGCTTGAGATAACAGGAGTGACGCTTTACTTCCTTAACGATGTCCTCCTGCTGAAGCTTGCGCTTGAAACGGCGGAGGGCGTTTTCCAACGACTCACCCTCTTGCAACCTGACTTCCGCCAATCGCCTGCACCCCCAAACTAGCCCTAATTGGACAGAATAAAGCTTACCCTATTTTGAGTGACTTACGTCAACAATTAATAACTTCCAGGCGAAACACGGCTATAAGGAGAGCGGATAACCTTGAAGCTGCCGCGAATGGCAGGGTATACCTTTGAAAATAGCGCTTTTAGGCCGGTCACCAGGTTCTGCTGCGGGGGTACTTCCAGCAGAAGTGGTGACCTGCCGCCACCACCGGGCGCCGGCGAAAGCGCCTGAATATTTTTCTTTCCCGTGACCCAGCATGATACCGTTTCAGTCATTCGGACCCACAGCCTGGAGTTAATCCTAGTTGTCAAAAGCCCGCGATGATGCTCTGCCGGTTACGGAGCGGCAACATGCCGGAGCGCCACTTTCCCGCTTATTGGTTGCGGCGATTGGGAGCAGGGTCTTCAGAAGGAACGCACGATGTCAGTTGCCAATGCCGGCACCAGATACCATCCAGCCAGCGCGCCGGATTTTGTTCCGGCCCCGCTGCTTCGCGAGCTTCAGTCCGGGCGGTTGAAGATGATTGTGACCCGGGCCTGGGAGCGGGTAGAACTGTTCCGCTCTCGCATGCGCGAGCGTGGCCTGTCGCCCGATGACATCCACTCCATTCAGGATGTTGCCAAGCTGCCATTCACCACCAAGAGCGACCTGCGCGACACCTATCCCTTCGGCCTGTTTGCCAGCCCCCTGGGAGAGGTGGTCCGCCTGCACGCCTCCAGCGGCACCACCGGCAAGCCGATCGTCGTGGCTTACACCCAGCAGGACCTGGATGTGTGGACTTCGGTGATGCTGCGCAGCTTTGCCGCCTGCGGGCTGCATCACGGCGACATCGTCCAGAATGCGTACGGCTACGGGCTCTTCACCGGCGGACTCGGCGCCCATTACGGGGCCGAGGAACTGGGAGCCACGGTCATTCCCATCTCCGGCGGCAATACCGACCGCCAGATCATGGTGATGAAGGATTTCCGGGTAACGGCCATCTGCTGCACCCCGAGCTATTTCCTGCACATGGTGGAGCGAGCCGGCCAGCTTGGAGTCGACGTCAGGCAGCTCCCGCTTCGCGTGGGTGTCTTCGGCGCCGAGCCGTGGACCGAGTCGATGCGCAGGCGCATCCAGGAGCTGAGCGCTATCGAGGCGTTCGACATGTACGGTCTTTCCGAGATCATAGGACCCGGCGTGGGCATCGAGTGCCACTGCCACGACGGGCTGCACATCTTCGAGGACCATTTCTATCCGGAGATCGTTGATCCGCAGACGGGCGCGCCGCTGCCGGACGGCGAAGAAGGCGAACTGGTGCTGACCACGCTGAGCAAGCACGCCATGCCCATGATCCGTTACCGCACGCGCGACATCACCTCGCTGGCGCCCGGCCCGTGCGCCTGCGGACGCATGCTGCGGCGCATCCGGCGCATCGGCCGCCGCAGCGATGACATGCTGATCATTCGCGGCGTCAACGTCTACCCCTCGCAGGTGGAAAGCGCCCTGCTGGAGGCGGAAGGGACGCTGCCGCACTATCAGATCGTCCTTACCCGCGAGCGCGGACTCGACCAGATGGAAGTGCAGGTCGAGGTGACGCCGCAGACATTCAGCGACAAGATCGGCGCCCTGGAACAATTGCATGAGCGCCTGGTGGAGGCGCTCGATCACGTGCTCGGGCTCCGGGTCCAGGTCACGCTGGTGGAACCGCATTCGATCCAGCGCAGTGAAGGCAAAGCAAAACGCGTAATTGACCGGCGGTCATCATGAAGATCCAACAATTGTCGTTGTTCGCCGAGAACAAACCGGGAACGATCATCGCGCCCTGCCGCCTGCTGGCAAAAGAGGGCATCAACATCCGGGCGCTATCGCTGGCCGACACCCAGCGCTACGGCATTCTGCGCATGATCGTCTCCGACTGGCAGAAGGCCACCAGGCTGCTGGAGAGCCATGGCTTCCTGGTAAAAGTGACCGAGGTGCTGGCGGTAGAGGTGCCGGACCGTCCCGGAGGCTTGGCGCACGTCCTCGGCATCTTCGAGGGCACCACCATCAATATCGAATATATGTACGCCTTCCCGTTCGGCAACGGCGATAAGGCAATCCTGATCTTCCGCTTCGGCGATCCCGACGCCGCCATCGAACGGCTGCAAGCCGCCGGCATCAACGTCGTCGAAAGCGGCGCCGTGTACAACAAGTAGAAAATAGGGCTAGAGCTGATTAAGAATTGGTGTAACCCCTGGAGCATGGTTTTGTATCAGGGCACGGCTTCAGCCGTGCCGAAAAGGGCTCTATTAATTCGGGCTTTAGAGTGTGCGTGAGAACTTGTGCGTCGCCTCTACGCGGGTGTCCGTCAGACTGGAAGGACCGGACATCAAGAGCGTGATGTGGTTGGGAGATGTTTGTGATACTGCTAGCTGGTGCAGGCTTCGCAAAGTGGGCAGCCGGTCTTCCGCTGGCTCGGGAATTATTCGATTTCAATATTGATCCGTTCGGGCGGCGGGAACAGACCCAGTTGAAATACGTCCGTGACCTGAAAAATTCCTGGGATGCCGAGAACCCGTCCGGGCTTGCCGAGGAGTTTGTGTCATGCGCTCTTAATCGGGAGCCTCGATCAGCCGCAGCCGTCCGCTGGTATGTTGTACGTCGTTTGTCAGAGCCGTACATTTGGCGGGAGTGGCATGCAGGAAAGTGGCGGCGCCATGTCTTAATGGTGGATGAAAACCGCAAGTGGGAGCGACCGGGCGTAAAGGCGGTTCGGCGCTACTTGGATCAGCTCGCTGCCGTAGGCTTGTCGGGCATTGTGACTCCAAACTATGATCTGCTCTTCGAGTACGCATTGGGGTCGGGCGGCTTCAACTATGGGATTCCAGGCGAACGCCTGCATGGGCGCGGACCATATCCCGTTTCTCAATGGAGAAATCCCGTCGTGCTGAGGGGTAGCTTACCCATTGCGAAGATCCATGGAAGCATCTCTTGGGACGAAGAAGGACGTTACACGGATGGCCGTCGCGGGCTGAGCGGCAAGGCATTGATCGTGGCTCCGGGTCACGCTAAGGGTGCGCCGGAAAGTCTTGCGCGAGAATGGGAGCTCGCTGCCACCCTGTTGAGGGCTGCACGACGAGTTGTCGTGTTCGGCTTTGCATTCAATCCATACGACAAAGCCCTTCTAGAGCACCTGGCCCTGAACGGCGGCTCAATCGAAGAAGTGCGCCTAATCGATGTCGCTCCCAACCTGGTGGCCGCTCAGCGTATTTGGCCGCGCGCGCAAGTGCGTGGTGAGGCACCAGCGCAATTGGCGGAAGTAATGGACAATTCCTGTTTTTGCCTTCCCCAAAAGGCGGCGGAAAGGACTTAGCTAGTGGGGGCTAGTGGCGGGTTTGTCATGCTGAGCATGACACCCGAATTACCGCACCCTTTGATTGCAACAACCGGTGAAGGATGGGGTCCGAACAAATCCAGTCATAATTCTGACTTCTAATCACTGACCCCTAACCCCTGCTCCCTAACCCCTGATCACGGCAGTATGTGCATTACCCATGGCAGTCCAATCCCCAGCAATACGATGAGATTGAACAATCCCAGGATGAAACCCAGGCGCCAGAAATCCCGCACCGGGACATAGCCGCTGCTGAAATAAATGGGGGCCGGACCGTTGGCGTAGGGAGTTATGACGCCCATGAGGCCCAGCGAGTAGAGCAGCAGCAACACCACCGGGCGAAGCGGCAATCCTTTTATGGTGACCGCCGCGGCCAAAAAAACCGGCAGCAAAGCCGCGGTCTGCGCCGTCCCGCTGGCTATAAGATAGTGGACGGCAAAGAATACCGCGACAATCGCAATCGCCGCCGCCGTCACCGGGATGTTTGTCGTCAGCGCGGCCGAACGTTTGGCGAACCAGCTAAGGAAGCCGACGCTGCTCAGTCCCTCGGCCAGGACAACCAAGGTCGCGAACCAGACGAACACGTTCCACGCCTGCCTGGCGACGGCGATATCACTCCAGGTGATCACCTTCGTCAGCAGCATAAGCGAGATCACCACCAGGGCCACGCTGGTTGCCGAAATCCAGCGCGAGGCCGAAATCCACGCTGCCAGCGCGGCCAGCGCCAGCACCGCCATGGTCACCTCGCGCCGGCTGATGGCTCCCATGCGCTGCAACTCTTTGCCCGCCCACTCGGCGACTTCGGTGCTGTGCTTGATGACCGGAGGATAAAGGAAGTAGCAAAGCAACGGGGTAGCGATAAACAGCAGCAGGCAGACGGGCAGCGAGCCCATGGCCCATGTGCCCCAGCTAACCTGGACGCCGGTGATTTTGCGGCCGATTTCCGTAGCCAGCACGTTGGGAGCAAACGAGGTCAAGAACATGCCGCTGGTGACCGAAGCGGTGGCAAAAGCCGTCCACATCAGGTAAGAGCCGATCTTGCGCGGATTGTCGTCGGCATACGATCCGTAGATCGGTGGAATACTCTTCACGATGGGGTAAATCGTGCCCCCGCTGCGGGCGGTCACCGAGGGCATGAACGGCGCCAGGATCAGATCCGCCAGGCCGATCGCATACCCCAAGCCAAGCGTGCTGCGGCCAAGCTTTTTCACCAGCAGCAGGGCGAGCCGGCGGCCGAGTCCGGTCACCTCGTAGCCCACGGCAAACATGTTGGCGGCGAAGATGAGCCAGACCGTGTCGTTGGAAAAGCCGGAGAGGCCCCAGCGCAGAGCCTCGGCCGGAGTCTTGCCCACAAAGACAATGGCGGTGGCGAAGGCGACTCCGACGAAGCCGACAGCCGGGCCGGGCATGGGCTCGGTGATCAGCCCGCCGATCACGGCCACGAACAGGGCAAAATAATGCCACGCCGCCGGGCTCAGGCCCGCCGGGGTCGGGGTAAGAAGCACAACCGCCCCCAACGCGATAGGCACCAGCCAGCGCAACATCAAATTGCGCCGCTTGGCCCCCTGCTGAGCCGGTTTCGGTTGAGACGCCGTTGTAGCCATGTTCCCCTCCCGTGAGGCAGTGTTGTCCACGTCGCGCTGGCCATCCCGTTGCCCGGCAGCAGCGCTACCCTTGCTCGCTTCGACTGACAGATTAGTGTTGCTGGCTGAACATTACCATGGACGAGCCGCGAGTGGAATCGCAGTCTTCGTTGGCCCGGGGGACCGGGAGTCCCCGCAGGTTGCGGGGACTTGGCGAGAAGGGATGCTGTTGCCTGGTGGTCTTGGCTGTCTACAAATCCGTGAGTACGGGAGCGCCGCTCACGCTACTGAAGTCCATGGCCTGTGCAGCTTCCTGCTTCTCCAATCGCCGATGCTCAACTCCGGTATAGAGCTGGCGCGGGCGGCTGATCTTCTGCTCGGGATCGGTGACCAGCTCCTGCCATTGCGCCAGCCAGCCGGCAGTGCGCGGAATGGCGAACAGCACGGTGAACATCTCCGAGTCGAACCCCATGGCTTCATAGATGATGCCGGAGTAGAAGTCCACGTTCGGATACAGCTTGCGGGAGATGAAATACTCGTCGTTAAGGGCGATCCGCTCCAGCTCCATGGCGATGTCGATCTTGGGATTGCGTCCGGTGACCTCGAAGACCTCCTCGGCCACCTTCTTGATCAGGCGCGCGCGCGGATCGTAGTTCTTATAGACGCGATGGCCAAAGCCCATCAGCTTATGCTTGCCTTCCTTCACGCCCTGGACGAACGCCGGAACGTTTTCCCGGCTGCCGATATTCTCCAGCATTCTGAGCACGGCCTCGTTGGCGCCGCCGTGCAGCGGGCCGGCCAGCGCCGCCGTCGCTGCCGCCGTGGCCAGGAAGGGATCGGCCTCGGCGCTGCCCACCACGCGCATGGCGCTGGTGGAGCAGTTCTGCTCGTGGTCGGCGTGCAGGATGAACAGAATGTCCAGCGCGCGCGCCAGCACCGGATGGGCCAGAAACTTCAGCACGCTGCGTTGCCACAGCATGTTCATGAAATTGGCCGTGTAGCTCAGGTCCGGCTCCGGATAAATGTAGGGCAGGCCCTTGCGATGGCGATAAGCATAGGCGGCAATGATCGGCATCTTGCCGATCAGCCGGTAAATCGAGGCCATGCGGGCTTCGGGATTGCGTATGTCCTTGGAGTCGGGATAGAAGGTGGAGAGCGCGGCCACCGTGCTTACCAGCATGCCCATGGGGTGCGCGTCGTAGCGGAAGCCTTCCATGAACTTCTTGATGTTTTCGAAGATCGACATGCGGTAACGGATTTCGTGCATCCACTGCCTTTCCTGCTCGGGCGTGGGCAGCTCTCCGTTGATCAGCAGAAAGGCTACCTGCAGATAAGTGCAGTTCTCGGCCAGCTCCTCGATGTCGTACCCGCGATAGCGCAGGATTCCCTTGTCGCCGTCGATAAATGTGATGGTGCTTTCGCAGCAGGCGGTATTCAGAAACGCCGGATCGTAGGTCATCATGCCGAAGTCGCCGGCGGCCACCTTGATCTGGCGCAGGTCCATGGCGCGAACAGTGTCGTTCGTGATCGGAATGGTATAGCTCTTGCCGGTCCGATTGTCGACTAGGGTCAAAGTGTTCTCAGGCATGATGCTCCTTTATGGCTGAACACAGATGAGAACCGCTACAGAAGCTTCGGAATAAGTCCTTACACCTAATCAGATGATGCGGAGAGCGATTTTGGCCATATCGCCGCCCCGGCGAAAGTTGCGGCCCCAAAGCGCTTGCCCTAAACACGCCTAAGTTATTGTACCTAGCCGTGGCTGGGGACGCCAAGTTGCCGGCAACCAGCCAACGCCGGGCCTGGACCTTCCGCCAAAGTTGTCAGCAGTGGCCGCTTTGCCTTTCTGGCTGGGAAAGCAAGTTTGCCGCCGGGCAGGCTCTCACTTCGACGAGTAAGGACCGGCTGCCGGAGCCTCCCGCATTACGCGTGAGGCACCTGCGGCGGATGACTTCGGTAACTTGTTTGCAACGAGCGAGCTGATAGAGTTAGAGAGATTCTATGGGGATGCGCCGCGAGATGCGTTTGGGTATCTCCCTTCCGGTACGCATAACGGGTGTGGACAAAAACGGCAAGCCGTTTGAACTGGACGCCACGACCATTGACATTACCGGGACCGGTGCCCGTCTGCGTGGAATCACGCGTCCGCTCCAGCCCGGCTCGACCCTGACCCTGAAACACCGCTCCACCAAGGCTCAGGTGCGCGTCGCGTGGGTTGGGAAGCCGGGAAGCAGAACACAGGATCACATCGGGGTGCACCTGGCCGGAAGCGGGCAGTTGAACTGGTGACGGCCGATGCCGCGCATCTTCGGCGACGGCTTCCCAAACCCGCCGGAAGCAGAAGACTTCAACATCCTGAATTGATCACCGTTCTCCGCAGTCCTCCATCTCCCCATTGCCCGCCTCCGCCTAATGTCCCGGTAAGCGCCGCATCGGCGCGGCCGGGGAGACCGGGAATTCAGATCCGCTCTTCGCTGCCCTTTGCCAACGCCGCAACTACCCCCGCTTGACCAGGAGTGCTTTCGACCACCACTTCCTTGCGGACCGCGGAAGTCAGGCAGCCCAGGAAGGCGGCCATGGAGGCCGCCAAAAAGCCGCCGCGAATGCCCTCGAACAGCGCCATGGCAGTGTGGCGGCTCAGCAGCGTGGTAAAAATTGCCCCGGATATACCCACGCCCAGGATCATGCCTACATAGCGGGCGGTGGCCAAAACACCGGACGCGATGCCCTGGCGGTGCCTGGGAGCCGAGCCCATCAGAGCGCTGTTGTTGGGAGCGATGAACGTTCCCGTGCCCAACCCGCAGACGCCCAGCGCCGATACCACGTGCACCAGGGAAGAGTCGGGGTGCAGGCGCGAGAGCATGAACAGTCCGGTACCCAGGATTGCCATGCCCAGCATGGAAAGCCGCCGCGTGCCAATACGGTCCGAGAGCGTTCCGCTGATGGGTGCGGCAAAGGTCATGACTGCCGGCTGCATGGTGAACAGCAGCCCGGCTTGGCCCGGGCTGAGGCCACGTCCCTGGATCAGGTAAAACGGCAACAGGAACAGGACGGTGTACACGGAGATATAGTTCAGCACCGCGCTGGCAACGCTCAGCGAGAATACCCGGTCGTCGAAAAGCTTCAGGTCGAGCAACGGATGCGCCCGGCGGCGCTCCAGCAGGACGAAAATAAACAGGAGCAGCGCCGCCCCCGCCAGCAGCACCACGATCGAGGGCGAGGTCCAGCCGCGGTCGTATCCCTGATTGAGGCCGAGGAGAAGCACGACAAAGCCCGCCATGAACAGAGCGGCGCCGGCAAGATCGAACGGTTCTCCCTGGGTGTTGGGCTGGTCGCGCGGAATGTAATAGATGCTCAGAGCCACGGCCGCCAGCCCTATCGGAACGTTGATGTAGAACACCGCCCGCCAACTGAAATGGTCAGTCAGCCAGCCTCCGAGCATGGGGCCGGCCATCTGCCCGAAATAAATCATGAAAGCCTGCATGCCAAGCGCCTGGCCGCGTTGGCTGGCGGGAAAATTGCCCGTCAGAATGGCCGGGGCGCAGGCGAATAGTATCGACGCCCCCAACGCCTGCAGGCCGCGAAAGGCAATGAGGACAACTACGCTCCACGCCAAGCCGCAGAGCGCCGAACCCATAATGAAGAAGACGAACCCGAGAAGATAAAGACGCTTATACCCGCGCAGGTCGCCGAGACGGCCAAAGGTCAGCAGCAGCCCGCAGACGACCACCAGGTAGATGCTGACCACCCACTCGATCAAGGCCACGCTGCTGCCCAGTTCGCGGCGGATGACCGGCAGGCACAGGTTGACCACGCTGGCGTCAACGGCTCCCAGCAGGCTGCCAACACCAATAGCCAGCAGCACCCACCACTTGGGGTGCAGATTGTCAGCGATTTTAGCCGGTACCAAACCCATGAGCCCAGATTGACACTGTCAAGACGAGGTGAAAAGCGCCTCATCCCTGTATTCGCAAACCACCATGCTTGGATTCGAGATTTGACTTCGGATTGAAAGACAGGGCTGCCTGCTGTTCAATATCGCAATCATAAACCCAGGAATCTGAAATCCGAAATTTGCGCCGCCGGCAGAATACCGCTTAGCTCAGCGTTTCCGCGCTGTAACGCGCAATCAGGCCGGTGCGCACCGCCCGCCGATACATGCCCAGGAAAAACCAGCAGGCAATCAGGATGTAGCCGGCGGCGAGACACGCGCCCCATAGCAGCGTGATTCCCGACAGGCCTCTGCCGGCGATGATCGAGCGCATGCCCTCGAAGACATACGCCGGCGGCAGGAGATGCGACACCGCCCGCATCCAGGATGGAAGCGTCGCCAGCGGATAGAAAACTCCGGCGAAGGGCGAGAGCATGGCGGGAATTGGCCACACGAACCATTCCGCCGCCGGTCCCAGCCGCAGGACCAGGCCGCTGCCGAAGACGCCCAGGGCAATGCCGAAGAGAAACAGCACCAGGAGAAAGGGAACAAGCAGAATGCCGTAGTTGGCGAAAGAGAGGCCGAATGCCGTGGTCGCCAGCGCCAGCATTACCAGCAGCCCGGCGAGGCTGGTGACGATGCTGGAGAGCACCAGCCCGGCGAGATACTCCGAGATGCACAGCGGCGTGGCAAAAAAGTTGAGAAAGTTGCGCGACCACACATCCTCGAAGAACGCCATCGTCACTCCCTGCATGACCCGGATGAAGAAGTCCCACAGGAGAACGGCCCCCAGCAGCGACGGCACGAAGTTGAAGCGCGAGGCGGTAATGCTGTTGAGGTATCTCGTCATGAATCCCCACAGAACGATGTCGAGGCCGATCCACACGAACAGCGGCAGCACGCGCGAGACGCTTCCGCGCATGAGGTAGATCTGGCGCAGCACGACGGCGGCGATGCGATTCAGGTTCATGACGCTGCTGCTTTGAAGGGGCATGGCTTTACAGGCTGCTGAAAAACGCCAGCTAGCTTCATCCCAGGGCAAGCGGCTCACGGGCGACGGTGATGAACAGGTCCTCCAGGGTCTGCTTGCCGTGCTCGCCCGGCAAAGTCTTAGGATTGCCTTCCAGCAGAATTTTTCCGCGCGAGAGAAAAAGCACCCGGTCGCAGACCTCCTCGACCTCGTACATGTTGTGCGAGGTCCACAGCACACCTCCTGTGCCCTGGGTGGCGAACTCGCGGATCTGGCCGCGTATCTCGCGCGCGCTGGCCGGATCGAGCGAGGCCGTCGGCTCATCCAGCAGCAGCAGGCGCGGGCTGTTCAGCATGGCCTTGGCAAGAGCGAGGCGTGTTTGCTCACCGGAAGAGAGCGCGCCAGACTTGACGTTGCGAAATTGCCGCAAATCGAACTGCTTCAGCACCGACTCGATGCGCTGTGTCAGCCGCCTGACTCCGTAGATCAACCCAAAGATGCGCAGGTTCTGCCACACCGTCAAGTTGCCGGGGAGCGGCGCATAGACAGCGGTGAAGTTGGTGCACATGAGGGCGCGCGAACGGTGCGCCGCCAGGTCCACGTCTTCGATGCGAATGCTGCCGGAACTCGGTTCCAGCACGCCGAGGATCATGTTGATGATGGTGGTCTTCCCCGCTCCGTTCGGGCCCAGCAGACCGACGATCTCGTTGCGGTTCACGGCGAAGGAGACGCCGTCCACGGCGATCGTCTCGCCGTAGGCTTTGCGCAGCTCGCGCACGGCGAGCACACTCTCGCTGATCCCGGCAGACGCAACTCCTGCATTTGCCGGTCCCGGATTGCCGGTGGACAGGGAGCGGTTCACTTTGCGGCCCGAGTTTCCGGGTAGTCGGCGCTGAGCGTTGTTTCTTCCCAGGCGTCGAAGTCGCGGCGCACCGCGTCAAGTTTGGCGCGGCCGGCCCCGAGAGCCATGCGGCCCAGCAACAGGCGCAGCGGCGGCGTGGAGGATTCGACGGCCTTGATGATTGCTTCGGCGGCGCGCACCGGATCGCCGGCCTGCTTGCCGCTTCCCCCGGCGATGGCCTGCCGCCGGGCGGCGGAGGTGTTGGCGTAATCCTGGATGGGATGGCGGGCCTGCCTCAGCGAGCGCCCCGCCCAGTCGGTGCGGAACGGTCCCGGCTCGACAATCAGCACCTTGATCCCCAGCGGTTCAACCTCTTTCGCCAGGCCTTCCGAAAGCCCCTCGACGGCAAACTTGGTGGCGTTGTAGTAGCTCACCCCGGGGAATCCCAGGAAGCCGCCAATGGAGGAGATGTTAACGATATGCCCCCGGCGGCGCTTCCTCATGCCCGGCAGAACGGCCTTTGTCATGGCGGCTAGGCCAAAGAAGTTGGTTTCGAACATGGCCCGAACCTCCTCGTCTTCGCCCTCCTCGACTCCGGACAGATAGCCGAAGCCGGCGTTGTTCACCAGCACGTCGATCTGGCCGAACTTGGCCTCGGCCTTCTTCACCGCCTCGGAGACCTGCGCCATGTCGGTCACGTCAAGCTTGAGGGCCAGGGCCCGGGCCTCGTTTCCCTTCACCAGCTCCGCCAGCGATTGCGGGTCTCGCGCCGTCACCACCGCGCGCCAGCCGCGCCCGAGCACAACTTTCGACAGCTCCCGGCCAAAGCCGGTGGAACAGCCGGTAATGAACCACACAGGTGCGTTCTGCGACATTGGGTCCTCTCGTCTGTTTCAGATTTAAGATTTCAGATTTTAGATTTGATGATCCGATTTAATGCTGCGATCCCATTACTCCGGACTGTCCATAAAGAGCGTTACATGGCATAAAGTTTCAGCCGAAATGCAAATCCCTCGACTCGTTCACAACGACGCCGGCCTCGCTCGGGAAGGCGACGGTTAGGAGAACAGGCCCCACGAAAATCCAGCTAGCCACAAGCCAGTTTACAAATCTGAAATCAAAAATCCAAAATCGTCAATGTATTGGCGTCTTGTACTGCTCGTCAATTTCCACCTGGTAGCCGGTAACCAGCTTGTTGGTTTCATTGGCCATGCCGATGACCGCCTGCAGCTCTTTGAACATGGCGTCGGTCATTCCCTTGCCGCGGGCGCCCACGGTGTGCGAGGCCACGCAATAGCCGCACTGGTTGGTGACGCTCACGGCCACGTAGATCAGTTCCTTGGTGAGAGGATCGAGCGCGCCGGGCGCCATGATCTGCTTGATGCTCTCCCAGGTCCGCTTCAGCGTCGCCGGATCGTGCGCGATGGCCTTCCAGAAATTATTGATCCAGTCTGTCTTGCGGGTGGCCATGATGTCGTCGTAAACGGCGCGAACCTCCGGGCTCGCGTCCCGGTATTCAATCAATCCAAGTGTTGCCATAGCTTCAACTCCCAATCGAGATAAAGGGAGAATATAGCAGAGATGCCGGGTGCCCGGCAGGCAGAGAAGCGCGGGGCGGAAGCGCGTGAGCAAAACGTTCACGCCGCGCGCGAGCGCAAGTAATCGAACACCCGCTCGGCGGAGATTTCGCGGAAGTCACGGATCACCATGTCGGCGCCGTTTTCCTGAAGAGCAGCGGAGTGATCGTCGCGGTCGACGCCCAGCACCAGCCCGAAGCCGCCGCGGCGCCCGGCCTGAACCCCGGCAATCGCGTCTTCCACCACCATGGCGTTGCGCGGGCCGGCATCTTCTCGGAGCTTTTTCAGGCTCAGCAGGAAGATGTCCGGCTCGGGCTTTCCGCGCAGCCCAAGACGCTCGCTGTCGCGCCCATCCACCGTCGCCTCGAAGAGCTCCGCCAATCCGGCCCGCTCGAGAATGGGAATGGCGTTCTTGCTCGAAGAGGCCAGTCCCACCCGCACCCCCAGCGCGCGCAGTTCACGCACGAAGCGCACAGCTTCCCAATCGACATCTACCCCCATCTCCCGCACCTTGGCGTTGAAGAGGATGTTCTTGCGGTTGCCCAGGCCGCAGATGGTCTCCAGCTCCGGCGGATCGGCCGGCGTGCCAAAAGGAAGGCGAATGCCGCGCGACTCCAGAAACGATGAAACGCCGTCGTAACGGGGCTTGCCATCGACATATTTCTGGTAGTCGGTCTGAGCATCGAAGGGCCGGAAGGGCTCGCCAAGCCGGGCCGCGCGCGCGCGCAGGTATACGTCGAAGAGCTCCTTCCACGCCGCGGCGTGCACCCGCGCGGTGAAGGTGATAACTCCGTCCAGGTCGAAGACTGCGGCCTCCAAACGTCCCGGCTCCGTCATTCATCCTCCTCCTTGCATGGAAATTCGCCGCCCCCATACACCAGCAGCACGGGACAACTGGAACGGCGGATGATCACTTTGAGGGTTTCCGCGCGCTCCTTTTCCCAGCGGCCGCGCCAGGCGACGACCAGGAGGCTGACCCCGTTGTCGCGCGTGAACTGGGCTATCTCGGAACCGGGCTGGCCGCCGGTGACCAGCAATTTGAAATTCACCCGCGCCGGCGAGGCTCCGGCGCCCATCATGCGGTCGAGGAACTCGCTGGTCCAGGCAGGCCACTCATGGTGCGGCTGGTCGATGTAGCGCGGGGCCGGCAGGCTGCCGAGCTCCTTCGGCTCGGGGCAGCTGCGAGCTCCCACGTGCATGGCAAGGACCTCCGCGCCGCTGCGGTGAGCCAGGTCGGCGGCGGGCGCGATGGCCACATCGGCGCTGCGCGTGCCGTCGTGCGCCAGCAGAATGCGGCGCAGCCGCCAATTTTTGGAGGCGTGTTCGGGCAGCACCAGCACCACGCGCTCCGGTGTGCCGCTCAACACCGCCTCAGCAACCGGTCCTAAGCCGGTATCGGGGTGCGCGCCGTTGTGGCTGCACATGACCAGCAGCGCGGAGCGAAGCTGGCGGGCGGAGTCCAGAATTGCCGCGGGCGCATCGCCGTGCCGATGATCCATGACCACGCCGCGGCTTTCATCTCCATTCAGCCCGAGCTCCCGCAGCGTCTGCCGCGGACGCCGTTCGCCACCGCCCGGCTCGACGTATATCACATGCAGCGCGGCTCCGTAGAGGCGCGCCAGCGCGCGGCCCACCGGAAGCGCGGAACGGGAGCCTTTACTGCCGTCCAGCGGCACAATGATGTTTTCGATGAGCATCGCTTTTGTGGTTGACTCGTGCCTGGGCTCCGCCGCCAGGGCACTGTTTGGCGATGCGTTCATCGGTGCAAGCATGTCCTTCCAATCTCGACGCGCTGCCATATACGGCTCCCTTCCTTGGCCATCTGCACGCGGTTAGGGTCAACTTCGTTGTTCCCAATCGCCCCAACCGCCGTCCGCGCGCCGGGCGACGTACTGCCGGTGCGGGCAGGCATCCAGCTCTCTTCCGCCGGCGAGTTGCAACTTCAGCGGAGCGGGCCCATCCTCGACCAGCACGCGCGTGGCGGCGGGCTCCAGGGCAATGCGCAGCCGGCGTCCGCGCCACTGTAAGGGAAAGATGACTCCTTTCCAGTGCGGCAACAACCTTGGATTCAGGCGCAAACCCTCGGGCTGCAATTCCAGCCCGGCAAAACCGAAAATCATGGCCTGCCAGAGTCCGCCGATGGCGGCCGCGTGCACGCCTCCGGCGGCGTTGCCCATGTTGTTGGTCAGGTCAACTTCGGCCGCCTGCCGCAAATACCGCGCCGCGATCTCCATGTCGCCCAGGCGGGCGGCAAGCAAGGCGTGGGAGGAGGGCGACAGCGAGCTGCCATGGCCGGTGCGCGGTTCGTAGTAGCGGAAGTTGGCCTCGCGCACCTCGGCGGTAAAACGCTCCCACAACAGGAACATGGCCAGCACCACATCGGCTTGCTTGATGACATTCGTTTGCTGGATGCGGGCATGGCCAAGGAGCACATCCATGGCCGTGCGGCGCGGCTCGAACTGCTTGAGATCGATTGCCTCCTTCTGGAAATAGCCGGCAAAGGCCTCGAACAGCTTGGTCCGGGCGTCGAAGCCCGTGTAGATCGAGCCGGCTTTTTGCGTCCAGGACACTATCTCGTCTGCCGGGAGCTGCAAGCTGGCGGCGAGCTCGCGCCAGCGCTGCGGCCAGCGCTGCTCGATAATTTGCGCCAATTCCGCTCCGCGTTCCATGTTCCAGGCGGCCATCAGGTTGGTGTAGGCGCTGTCGTCCACGTTTTCGTGGTACTCGTCCGGGCCGATGACGTGGCGAATGTGGTAGAAGCCGTCGGCTTCCATGGTTCCGCGGCTGGCCCAGAAGCGAGCGGTCTCCAGCAGGATTTCGGCGCCGGCGGCCAGCAGGAAATCGTCATCTGCGGTTGCTTGCCAGTACTGCCAGACGGCGTAGGCGATGTCGGCGGTGATGTGGTTCTCCATCTCCCCGTTGAGCACCTCTATGACTTCGCCGCCCGGGGCCACCACCCAACGCGGAGTCACCTCCTCTCCGGTATCCGCCGACTCCCAGGGATACATGGCGCCACGGTAACCGAAGGCGCGCGCCTTTTCGCGGGCGGCGGGCAGGGTGTGGTGGCGATACATCAGCAGCGCACGCGCCGGCGCCGGATGCGTGAATATGTAGAAAGGGAGCATGTAGATCTCGGTGTCCCAGAACACATGGCCCTTGTAAGACTCGCCGGTGAGGGCGCGGGCGCCGATGGAGACGCGCTCGTCTTCGGGATTGGCGGCGCTGATCAGGTGATAGGCGGCAAAGCGCAAGGCGCGCTGCAAGTCATCGTCGCCGCTCACGATGATGTCGGCCTGCTGCCAGCGCCCTTCCCAGGCGGAAGCGTGCGCGGCCAGCGCCGGCGCAATGCCTCCGGGAATAGCACGGTGGACGTGTTCCATCGCCGCCGGCACGGGCTCGCCGCCATCGCGCGAGGTATAGATGGAGACCAGGCGGTCAAGCCGGTACTCGGCCCCGATCTCCAGCTCGATGCTGAAGCGCTCGGTTATGCTGCGCTGGTCCAGTTCGATCTCGCGCCGCCCCGGGCTGGACGAGGCGCTTTGCAACTGGCTGGAAGCGGCAAAGGCAACCACCACGTCGCGGCCCGGCGCATGCAGGGCAAGGGGCAGGATGTTGGGCCGGGTGGCCGCCTGGCGCGTCTTCCATTCTTCCGAGGGCGTCCAGGCCCGCACCTCCGGGGCAAGAGCGATGCGGCACTCCAGCCGCAAATGAGCGCTGTAATTCTCCGGGGCAAAAAACACCGACTGCAAGAGCAGGTGGCGGTCGGCAATCGAGGCCAGGCGAAGGGCCGTGATATGGGTAACTCGTCCGTCGGGCCCGCGATGACGCCACTCCCTCCACAGCACGCCGCGGCGCAAGTCGAGAATGCGGCGATGCTCCAGCACCTGGCCCTCGGTCATGCTCAGCGGCTGATCCCCGATCCAGGCGCGAACTCCGGTCCAGTCCGGCATGACAAACAGGCCGGGAACGGCGCCTTCGCGCTGCGGCATCTCGAAGACGCCGGCAATGAAGGTCGCCGGAGCCGACAGCGGGCTGCCTTCCGCCAGCGAGCCGCGGTTTCCCACATAGCCGTTGGCAATGGCGAACAGCGACTCGACTTCATGCTCGCGCGCCAGCGTGAACCCTTCCTCCACCAGAAGCCAGTGCGGATCCCGGGTGCGCTGGCCCGCCAGGTTCAGGCGCACGGAAGCAGTGCCGGGCAGAACTCCGGAAGTTGTTTCGGGAGTGGCGGAAAAGGAGACCTGCCCGTGGGAGGCCCACTCGGAATTGAACATGTACGCCTCTGCTCAGTGTGGGTGCCGTGCTTGTTTCGATGAGTGCCGCCCGTTAAAAGTGGCATCGCCTTGCGGCTCCCGACCGTAGACGGCGGCCAATTCGCGCAGGCGTTGGCTGTGCGCCTCGGTCAACATTCCGGCAGCAAAGCGCCAGCGCCAGTTGCCGCGGGAAGTTCCGGGCAGATTCATGCGCGCCTCGCTGCCCAGGCCCAGCACGTCCTGCAACGGAAACATGGCGACGCTGGCCACGGAAGCCATGACGGCGCGAATGAACACCCAGTTGATCGCCTCGCCTTCATGCAGGCCGGGGCCCCCAGCAATCCTGTCTCTGGATTGCTGGGGTGGAAGGCCCAGGTAGCGGCGTGCGAACTCCCGCTCCTGGCGGATATCCTCTGCAGTGCGCGTGCTGTCAGCCGCGCCGCTGCTCGTCCACCAGCCCACGGTCGTATCGTTGTCGTGGGTGCCGGTGTAGGCGACCCGGTTGCGGGGATAATTGTGCGGCTTGAAGTCGGGCGCCTGCGGGTCGTTGCCGAAGGCGAATTGCAGGATGCTCATTCCCGGAAACCCAAAGCGGTTGCGCATTGCCTCCACATCTTCGGTGATCACCCCCAGGTTCTCGGCCACGATGGGCAATTTCCCCAGGCTGTGTTCCATGGCCGCGAACAGCGCCGCTCCCGGGCCTGGCGCCCAACGTCCATGAACGGCCGTTTTTTCACCCGCCGGGACCTCCCAATACGCGGCGAAGCCGCGGAAATGATCGATGCGGCAGATATCGACGCGCTCAAAAGCCGACTTGAATCTTTCCACCCACCATTGATAACCGCTGCGCGCGTGCTCCTGCCAGCGGTAGATCGGATTGCCCCACAACTGCCCGGTCGCGCAGAAGTAGTCGGGCGGCACGCCCGCCAGCTTCTCCGGCTCTCCCTGCGGGTCCAGGCAGAACAGCTCACGATGCGCCCAGACATCGGCACTGTCGTGAGCGACATAGATGGGAACGTCTCCCATGATGCGCACGCCCAACCGGCGGCAATACTGCTTCAACTCCCACCACTGCGCACAAAAGAGAAACTGCCGGAACTTGCAGAACTCGATGGAGCCGGCAAGCTGAGTTCTCCACCGCGCAAGCGCCTCGGGCCGCCGCAACGCGGCCCCGGCTTCCCATTGTGTCCAGACCGCTTCCCCTCCGTGTGCCTCCTTCAGCGCCATGAAGAGCGCGAAGTCGTCCAGCCAATGGGCGTTTTCCAGGGAGAAATCTGCGAGCGCCCGCATTTGCTGCGGCGATGGCTGCCGGCGGAAATTGGCCCAGGCGCGCCGCAGCAGTTCATATTTGAAGCGGGTAACGGTCTCGTAATCGACGTGGGAATCGGGAAACGCGGGGTGCGAGCCGGGGTCGGCCGCCGGCAGAAGCCCTTCCTCGACCAGCTTCTCGGGGCTTATCAGGATGGGATTGCCGCCAAAGGCCGAAAAGCACTGGTAGGGAGAATCGCCATAGCCGGTCGGGCCCAAGGGCAACACCTGCCAGATGCTCTGCCCCGCGCGCGCCAGGAAATCGGCAAAGCGATACGCCTCCGGCCCCAGGTCCCCAACTCCGAAGGGGCCGGGCAAGGAAGTGGGGTGCAGCACAATGCCGCTCGAGCGTTTGAACATCGGCTCTCTTTCTACTCCGGCGTCTTCTGTAAAGCCTGCGTGGCCGCCAATAGATCGATGATGCCGTGGATGGGGATGCGGGCCCAATCGGGACGATGCTCGATTTCGTGCTCGACGTCCCGCAGCGCCCTTTCCAGCACGAAGGCAATCAGCATGGCGCGTGTTTGTTCACGGCCCTGGGGAACAAAATCGGCCGCTCCCGCCAGCGCGAGGTAGCCGCGAACAAAGCTGGCGCTGACGGCGCGGTACCAGGCGCGCGCCCACTTCTCCAGCTCCGGCAGGGAGGCATCGCTGGGCACCACGCCGGGCACTTTGCCATAGAGCGCCGCGTGCGAGGCGTAGTGCAAAGAGCGAATCATGCTGGCCACGTCGCGAAAGGCGGGGCGCTTCAGACGGCGCTCGCTCAAGGGGCGGCTGGGGTCGCCTTCGAAATCGATGATGACGAAATCCTCCCACGTGTAGAGCACCTCGCCCAAGTGGTAGTTTCCGTGTTGGCGGATGCGGCTGGCCAGGATGCGGCGGTCGCGCAGCACCTGAAAGCGGCTGCGCACCTCCGGCTCACGGTCCAGCAGCACGCGGGCCTCGCTTTGCGTGGCTTCGGGAAGCTCGCCCAAACGGTTGCGCAGCAGCTCGAAGCACCTTCTCATGCGGCCCAGCATTTCATGGTAGAGGCTCAAGCGATCGAAATCGGTAAAGGGCTCGGGAGCAAACTCGGGGATCTCGGGATGGCTGGCGAGCGCCAGGTGCAGCTCGGCTGTGCGCTCGCCCAGCAGCCGTGCGTTTTCCAGATAAGGGCCGATGGCTTCATTCAGCGATGGGCTGCTCAGGGTCTGCTCGTCGAAGCCGGGAGCGGCCAGGGCGGCCAGGTCGCGCAAGCGTGGATCATCGTGCGGCAGAGTGAGCGCGCGCTCGAAGAAGAAGCTCAGGTTGTCGATGGTGTAGTTCCAGCCGTTGATCTGCGCCCGCGTGAACTTGCCCAGGATGCCCAGGGTAATCGGCTCCTGGTCCGGGTCTTGCGGCCGGTATTCCAGGCAGCCGAGATACTGGGACATGTGCCGGAAGCCGGCTTTGTCGGTAAGAAACTCCTGTGCCTCGCGTTCAGGATTGAGGCCGTTCTCGAGCTTGCGGAAAAGTTTAAGCACCAGGCTGTTTCCAAAGACGATGGAGGAGTTGCCCTGGTCGGCCTTCTGTATGGCCGGCTCCAGGTCGCCGCGCGCTTCGGCCAGCGCCTCGCGCATGCGGGGCGTGTGCGCGCCCACTACCTCGCCGCTCCCGCCCTTGAACTTCCGGCGGCGCACGATGCCGGCAAGCAGGGCCTCGCTGAAACTCTTCTCGCCGGTGGCGCTGTACAAGACGCCATCGCCGTCGCCAATCTGCAGCCGCGCCAGGACCAGGTCGGGAGTCTCCGTTAGCAACTTGCCGGCCTGATCTCCGGTTGCGACCGACAGTGGCAGTAAATAGAGCTCCGGATCGGCATCGGCATAGTTGCAGCGCACAAACAGCAATTGCGCCCGAGTATCCGGCACCGGCACCACCTCGAGAATCTCCGCGCCCCGCAAGGTGCGCCCGCTGCCTAGAAACCAGCGGCGAGTGCGCACAAAAGACGGCACCAGGCGCTCAATACGGCGCAGCGTGCGCGGCGAAAACACCTGCTCCAACGACTCGACCGCGATCGCCGGTATGTGCTCCAAGTCGCTGCCCGTGGTGAGCGCTTCTTCGCTCACGGCCGCCGGCGCCAGATGAAGCCAGAAGAAGGCATGCGGCCCCAGAGAGAGAAAGTAGGGCTTGTCCGTTACCGGCGGGAACCTGGTGCTGCCAAACACCTCCACCGGGACCAGCCCCCGGAACCTGCTCAGGTCCA
>JBEKQR010000002.1:0-37391 GCA_049519515.1 Candidatus Korobacteraceae bacterium | reverse complement strand
GCAGCATCAGTTCGTAGCCGTTGGTCCGGGGCATTTCGAGATCGGTCACCACCAGGTCGCAGCCGCCTTGGGAGACGATATCCAGAGCTTCCAGTCCGTCGCAGGCGAGGCGCACGCGATAGCCGGCCTTCTCCAGCATGCGGCCCACGAACTTGCGCACGCTGATGGAGTCGTCCACCAGCACCACCAGCTTCTCCCTCTCGACCCGCTCGATGGCCTCCTCGGGAATTTCGCCTGCGGCCACGGCGGCGGCCCCGGGCAGGAAGATGCGCGCGGCGTTGGCGGCGGTCATCAGGGGACGGCGCTCGATTGCCTCGCCGACGATCAGCCGGTTGAGATCGACCAGCAGGATCAGGCCGCCGTCGGGGGCGATGGTCGCGCCGGGAAACATCTTGACGTTGCGCAGGTACTCGCCCACGTTCTTGATGACGATCTCGTCCTTGCCGAGAACCTCATCGACAATGATTCCGACCTGTTTGCCGCTGACGTTGGCCAGCACCAGCTTGTTCCAGCCGTTGACCGGCTCGACCGGCGGCAGGCCCAGCCGCTGGTCGGGGTGAATGACCTCGGTGACCACGTCGCGCACCTTGGCCAGGCGCTTGCCACCGGCTTCTTCGATCTCGTCGGAACGGATGCGGCGGATGCCCTCGACAAAGGACAGCGGGAAGGCGAAGGTGTTGTTGCCCACCTTCACGAAAAGCGCCTGCGAGATGATGAGCGTGAGCGGCACCTTGAGGGTGAAGCGGCTGCCGACTCCCTTCTGCGTCTCGATCTCGACTTCGCCGTTAAGGGCTTCCATATTGGTGCGCACGACGTCCAGGCCGACGCCGCGGCCGGCCAGCTCCGTCTTGCGGGGCGCGGTGGAAAAGCCCGGCAGGAACATCAAATCCAGCAGCTCGCGCTGCGAGAGAGAGCGCGCCCGCTCCTCGTTCATCAGCTCCAGGTCGACGGCCGCCGCGCGAATCTTCTCGTAGTCGATGCCGCGGCCATCGTCCTCGACCTCTATGAAAATGTGATTGCCGCGATGGTAGGCGCGGATGGCGAGAGTTCCGATGTCGGGCTTGCCGGAGTTGTAGCGTTCTTCGGCGCGCTCGATGCCGTGCGCAACGGCGTTGCGCACCAGGTGCACAAGCGGGTCGGCAATCTGCTGCACGATGTTGTTGTCGAGTTCGGTCTCGGCGCCCGCCAGCACCAGTTCCACACGCTTGCCGGCGGCCTTGGCGGAGTCGCGCACCGCCCGCGAAATGCGCGTATAGAGGTTGCCGATGGGGACCATGCGCGATTGCGTGATCTCATCCTGCAGGCGGTGAGCCAACTTGGTGAACTCGTCGATGTCGCTGTCCACGCGGCGGACAAAGCCGTCAAGTTGCGTTAGAACTTCGGTAATATCGGCGGATATCTCGGTGAGCGAGCGCGAGAGGATGCCGAAATCGTCGTAGCGGTCCATTTCCAGCTCGGAGAACTCGGCCAGGGAGGTATCGAAGCTGTGCTTGTAGCTGGAATAGCCACTGCGATAGGGATACTGGATTACCTCCGCCGTCTTCTCCGCCTTCTCCGTTTTCTCCTCCCGCAGCAGAGAGCGGCGCGGCAGCTTATGCGCCGGGCCCGACAATGAGCTCAAGTTCAGGCGGCTGAATTCGTACTTGTCCTGGAATTCGCTGATCTTATCGATCATCCGCCCCTTGGAAAAATTCAACACGTCGGCCAGCTTTTCCAGCTCTTGCAGGCGGCCGAGCATGCGGGTGCGATTGACCACCAGCTCGCCGACCGCGTTCATCATGCGGTCCAGGCGCTCCAGGGCGATGCGCACCGACTTCGATTGCGGCACTCCGGCCGGCTCGCGGCGTCCGGCGGCCAGGGCGGCGATCTCTTCCACATGGTCGGCAGGGGGCGCCGTCGTCGCCGGTATGCCTGAACCGGCGGGCGGCGGCGTAATTTCGCCGGCTGGGGCAAGGCCGATATCTCCGGAAAAAGCCGCGGCCGCTTGGGCAGCGCGCACCTGGACCGGCTCCGGTTCCGCTTCAGCGGCAAAGCCGTTGACATCCACGGCGGCAAGGGCGGTGGAAACGGGAATCTCGCTGGCCAGCAACGGCACGTGCCCGGCTGGCGCCTCCGCCGGGACCGCTTGCGCAATCTCTGCGGCCTTCGCTGGCACGAGTTCGGCTTGAACGTTCTCCGCTTCGTCTATGCGGCGCAAGAACGATTTGACGGCGTCCTGGAAGCTCTTTTCGTCCGGCCATTGCTGGTACAACTGCTTCTTGAGAATGTCCACCGACTCCAGGCAGAGATCGACAATGCGCACGCTCGGCTGCAGTTCCCCATTGCGCAGCCTGGACATGAGGTCTTCGGCGCCATGGGCCACGGCAGACAGGCGGCGCAACCCAAGCTGCGCGGCCGAGCCCTTGATGGTGTGCATCGAGCGGAAGAGCTTGTTGATGTCGGCGCGGTTGGGATTTGCCTCCAGCAACAGCAACGATTCGGTAATCGATTGCAGGTGCTCTTCGATTTCCGGCACAAAAAATTCGAGCACCTCGGCGGGGACATTGCCGTCGGGCGGGAGGTCGGGAATGACACGGGAAGGCGCAGGCGCGGGGGAATATTCGCCGAAAATCGCCGGCAAGGGCGCGGTGTGCGTAGTAGCTGGGGGTGGAGCTGGAGCTTGAAGCTCCGGCTCTTTTGATGCGGCTACGGCAGCGTCATCCGGCAGAGTCTCGAGGGCGGCATCCGCTTGCGACCACGGTTCGGCAACGGCGCCGGCTCGTTTCTCAGGAGCCTGCTTCGAGCCGGCCGCGGCCGCTTCGAGTTCGCCGATAATTACGTCGTCCCCGCCCGCAGCGGATACTAACCTGGCAAACACAGCATCGGCATCTGCCTGGGATATTGGCGGCTCCGTTGCTTGCGCGGCAACCGCCGGCGTGAGTGGGACGGCTTGCCGTTCCGGGCTGCGGGGTGGCGCTGGCGGCTGTGGCCGCACTAATTCGCCCGCCTTTTCCGGCTCTTGCACTGCCCCGGTATAGGCAGCATCTGCGTCCGCCGCGGATGCTGCTGTCCCCGGTTGCTGGAAGGCGAACGGATAGCGCAGCTTGAAAGCCTTGATGTCGTCTTCGACCTCGACCGCGTTGGCGCTGATCATCAGCAAGTCGGATTCGAGAACGGCGATGGCCTCGTTAATGAATTCGACCAGCGGCGCACAGGCATCGGAACCGATGCTGGAATTCATGGCGTACTGGAAGATGTGCGCCAGCTTGCCGGTAACTTCCGAGAAGAGTTTGTATCCGTAGGTTCCGGCGGTCCCCGCCAGGCCGTGGGCTGCGATGTACAGCCGCTCGATGTCGTCCGGCAAGGGATACTGGTCGAGCAGAACGCCGGAGTATTCCCGCAGGAACTGCAAGTGCTCAGAGGCTTCCTGCAGGAAAAGCTCGACGAACTCCTGCCCGGGGCCGTTCATACCGCGCCCTCCGGAGCCGAGCGTGGCGGAACATTCATGGGCTTCTGCAGCAGCCGGGCGCCGCCTTCCATGGTCTGCTTGAAGCGCACAGGCAAGCCGGCCACGGACTCGGCATGGCCCAGGAACAGATATCCGCCCGGTTCCAGGTACTCGTAGAAGCGCTGGATAAGGGTGGCGCGACGTTGCTCGCTGAAGTAGATCAAGACGTTCATGCAAAAGATACAGTCGAAGCGGCCGACATAGACCGGCTGGGTAAGATTCATGGGCACGAAAGTGACCATGTCTCGTATCTTTGGCTTAACCGTGTACTCATCGCCCCCGGCAACAAAATACATCTCCTTTTGGCGGGGCGCTAGGTTACTAAGGGAACGTGACGAATAGGTTGCCCGCTCGGCCTGATGCAGGGCTTCGCGGCTGATGTCGGTGGCCAGGATGTTGATGTTCCAGCCGCCGGCGAACTCCAGGGTGTCGCAGATGCTGATGGCGATGCTATAGGCCTCTTCCCCGCTGGCGCATCCGGCGCTCCACAGGCGGAGCATGCGGGGATTCTCCCAGAACTTCTTCATGTGCAGCTCGGGCAGCACCTTGCGCTGAAAGGCCTCGAACGTCTCGGGATAGCGGAAGAAGCTTGTTTCCTGGGTCAACATGCGTTCCAGCAGGGAGTCGTATTCGACGCCCGAGCCGCGCACCAGCCGCAGCAGCTCCGCCCCGGAGGCGACGCTGTGGGCCTGCATGTGTTCGTGAAGCCGGGTAAGGACAAACTTTTGTCGAGATTGGTCCAGGACGATCCCGGTGCGGTTTTCTATCAGCAGGCACAGCTCGGAAAACTCGTGCCCGGAAATCGTTGGATTGCCCTTGCTGCTCAGCATCGTATGTTCTTTTCCACTTCAGCAAACCGCAGCGGAGGTTTTGCCGAATCCCACATCTGCTGACTGCGGCAGATGTGGAGAACGGTCGAAGGCACGGCGTTAACGTGGTGCGCCCGCGTATTGCCTGGCGGACGCCGCGGCCGCCATCTCCCTCTGCTGCGGCAGCGTATTCACCCGGAACTGAGAAAGCGCATCGTTCAATTGCTCGGAGAGCTTCACCAACTGCTCTACCGTGAGTGCGGCCTGGCGCGATCCCTGCGAGGTCTGGTGCGTAATGCTGGAAATAATCTGCATGGCGTTGGCGACGCCTTCGGTGCCACGCACCTGCTGCTTGGAGGCCAGCGAGATCTCCTGCACCAGTTCGGCCGATTGCCGCACCACCGTGGAAATGGCATCCAGGGCCTTGCCCGCCTGGTCGGCCAGCTTGGCGCCGACCTCCACCTCGCGCGTTCCCTCCTCCATGACCACCACCGCCTCGTTGGTCTCGGCCTGTATGGCCTTGATCAGGCCGGCGATGTCCTTGGTGGCCTTGCGCGAGTGCTCGGCCAGCTTGCGCACCTCGTCGGCGACGACAGCGAAGCCGCGCCCCGCCTCGCCGGCGCGGGCCGCCTCGATGGCCGCGTTCAGGGCCAGCAGGTTGGTCTGCTCAGTGATGTCGTTGATGACGTTGACTATCTCGCTGATCTCCAGCGAGCGGTCGCCCAGCGACTTGATCTTCTTGGCGGTGGCTTGCACGGAAGAGCGAATGCGCTGCATGCCCTCCAGGGTGTCGCGCACGGAACGGTTGCCCTGTTCGGCGGCGTCGAGCGCGCGGCGGGCCGCTTCGGCGCTGGCTTCGGCGTTGTTGGAAACCTGCTTCATCGAGACCGTCAGCTCCTCCACCGCCGAAGAGGTGTTGGTGATTTCCTGGTCCTGCTGCGTGGCGCCTTTGGCCATCTCTTCGGTCGCCAGCAGAATCTGGCCGGAGCTGCTGCTGACGTCGGTGGCGGCCTTGCGCACGCGCTCCAGCACCTTGGTAAAGTTGTCGAGCATGTAATTGACCGAGTCGACCACGTTGCCGAGGGTGTCGTTGGTGACCTTGCCGCGCAGGGTGAGGTCGCCCTTGGCGACCTGGCTGACGATGGTCAGGAACTCGGTCACGCTGCGCTGCAGGTTCTCCTGCGCTTCCTGGTTGAAGATGGCGCGCGCGGCGTTCTCGACGGCGAGGTTGAGGTTCATGGCGATGGCGCCGAAGTCGTTCTCCGCCGTGATCTCAACCCGCTGCTTGTAGTCGCCGCCAGCCAGCTTTTCGGAAAAACTGGACAGTGCGCGCACCGGGGATGAGATCTTGTTGCTGAGCGTAAACCAGACCGCCATGACCACCAGCAGAGCGACCGCTGCCCCGATCAACAGGCGCATTCCCGCCGTGGCGGGAAGGGCGGAGATTTCGAGCAGGGATAGACCGCCCGAGTTTGCGCCGGCGGAATAGCCGAGCAGCAAGGCGCCCGCCATGCCGGCCAGCATCAGGAAAACCAGCGCTAAGATGGTCGTATTCAAGCGACCCTTCATAAAAGCCTCCAAAACCAGGGGCTAGGGGTTAGGGAACAGGGAGTAGCCTCGGCGCTACCGCAAAGAATGCGGGTTCGCTGATATAAACGAAACGCCACCCTGAAGCGCGCCTGCTCATTCTCCTCTTCCCTTACCGCTATTCCCTATTCCCTAATTCCTAATCCCTAATCCCTGTTCTAAATCACCGGGATTGGGAAGTTCTCGATCAATTTCTTCAAATCCAATGCCAATGCCAGGCGCGTGCCGTCGCGCAACATGCCGCAGCAGTGGGGAACATCGCGCGGAGCCTCATCCACCAGCAACGGTTCGCTGGTGGTCACGGTGCCGAACACCTCGTCGGCCGCGATTCCCAGGCGCAGATCGCTTGCCCCTCCCTCTCCCCGCAAACATGCCACTACCACGTGCTTGGGCGAAAGGTCGGGACGGCGAGCCGCGGTCAGGCCGATGTCGATGACGGGAACGATCACGCCCCGCAGGTTGAAAATGCCCATCAGAAACGGCGGCGCCAGCGGAATCGGCGTTACCTTCGGCCATTCGACGACTTCCTCGACGTCCAGCACGGAAAAGCAGAAGCGCTCCCTCCCGGCGCGAAAGACGCAGTATTGCCGCCGCGGCAAACGATCCGGCTCGTCCTCGGTGGCAAAGGCCTCGACTACCGGCGCGGTCTGCGTGATCGCCTGCAACAGTTCATCGTCGTCCTTTTGCTGCGTGCTCATCTTTGCGCCGTCGCTCCCGTGCTGATCGCTTGTTTCTTGCCCAGCACTTTGTTTATCTCGGCCAGCAGGCGTTCGCGGGTAAATGGCTTGAAAACGTAGCCCTCGGCCCCCTGCTGCAACCCCCAGTACTGGTCGCTTTCCGTGTTCTTGGAGGTGACCATCACGATGGGAATGTGGGCATAACTGGGCTGCGCCTTCAGTTCACGGCAGGCCTGAAAACCATTGCGCTCCGGCATGACTATGTCGAGCAGAATCAAGCTTGGCCGCTCGACCTCCAGCACTTCCTCGATGCGCTTGGGATCGGTCAGGGCGACAGCCCAGTATCCTGCCTCCTCCAGCAGCGCCTGTATGAGCCGGCCTTCCGCCTGCGAATCGTCGACAATCAGGATTTTGTTCGGAACTGGCACAGTCGTTAACTCCCGTTAATCTCCACCAAGAACTTATTTTTTACTGCCTGCCCGGCGCACGAACTGCGGCTGGCCGGAAACGATGGCGATGCTCACCTCGCCTGCCAGCGACCGATTCTTCTGGCTTTGCCCAGAATCCATGCCACGCCCTCGACTTAGCACCTTCACTTAATTGCCTGCAAGCTGCCGACCAAAGCGGCAGTAATCAAAAAGCCAACTAAATCACCTATCTGCACCCGCAATCGCCCAGTGCGGCTCCGCCTCCGTCTCACAATTGAGACGAACCGTCTCATCCTCCCGCCTTGGCTGCGGCGGCGCGCTTCCCCGCGCCCGTCCTGATGCTATAGCGCTTGATCTTGCGGTACAGAGTGGCGCGGGAAATACCTAGCATCTTCCCGGCCAGCGTCTTATCTCCTCTGACCTGATCGAAGACACGCTGGATGGTGGCGCGTTCGAGTTCCTCCAGATCGGTGGTGGGCGCCAGCGGCGGCCGTGTGGCTGATTTCGTTGCCAGTCCCTGCAGATTGGCCGGCAGATCGCCAACATCGATCATCTCCCGGCCGCCCAGAGCCACGGCCCGCTCGATACAGTTCTGCAGTTCGCGAACATTGCCCGGCCAGTCGTAGGCCAGGAGCGCGTCCATGGCGGCGTTGCTGATGGTAAGCCGCACGGCGGGCGAATACTGGCGCAGGAAGTGCTGCGCCAGAGTCGGGATATCGGACTTTCTTTCGCGCAAGGGCGGAAGCTGAACGGTAACCACGTTCAGGCGAAAGAACAGATCCTTGCGGAACGAACCGTCCAGGTAGGCGGCCTGCAGCTCCCGATTGCTGGCCGCCAGGATGCGCACGTTGACCTTGACGCTCTGGTTGCTGCCCACGGGACGAACTTCCTTCTCCTGCAAGACCCGCAAGAGCTTGGCCTGGGTCTCCAGCGGCAGTTCGGCCACCTCGTCCAGCAGGACCGTGCCGCCCTGGGCCGACTGGAACAGTCCCTCCTTGGCTTTGTGTGCTCCGGTAAAGGCGCCGCGTTCGTGGCCGAACAATTCGCTCTCGATAAGCGTCGGCACCAGCGCCCCGCAATCGATGGCCACAAACGGACGCTGGGCGAAAACGCCGCGAAAATGTATGGCCCGCGCCACCAGCTCTTTTCCGGTTCCGCTCTCGCCGGTGATGAGCACCGGGGTGCGCGTGTCCTTCAGGCGGGCGACCGTGCGCAGCACATCCTGAATCTTGGGGTGGCTGCCGATGATCCCATGGGCCTCCGTATCGGCCAGGAAGCGCTCGCGCAGAAACTCATTCTCGGCCACCAGGCGCACCTTCTCCGCCATGCGCTGCAGCGTGATTTTCAGCTCTTCCACGCGAAAGGGCTTGGTGATGTAGTCGTAGGCGCCCAGTTTCATGGCCTGGACCGCGGTTTCAATCGAGCCGTAGCCGGTCATGATGCTGACTTCCGAGTGCGGCAGGATCTTCTTGAATTCCGCCAGAAACTCCAGGCCGGACATCTGCGCCATGCGCAGATCGACCAGCACGATGTCCGGGGCGTCGTTTTCCAGCTTTTCCAGCGCCGTCTCGGCGTTCTCGGCCTCGCTGCACTCGAAACCGAGGCTGGCGGCAATGGTGACGCACAACCGGCGGATGCTTTGCTGGTCATCGACTACCAGGAACCGGATTTTGTACTCGTCAACCATGATTTCGATCCGCAAAGGATCGGAAATTACCCCTGCGATTTCGCGGCGTCCCTACCTGCTCCGATGACCCGGCGCACCATTTGCATAAGCTCCTGGGCCCGGAAGGGCTTTTCGATGAACGGCACTCCGGTCGTGCGCAAGGCCTGCAACGTCTGCAGGTTCACCGTGTCTCCGGTAATGAACAGCATCCGCCGGGCGAGCTCCGGCCGGAACTGAGCGATCCAGCGATAGACCTCCTGTCCGCCGACGCCTCCGGGAGTGCGCATGTCGGAAATCACTCCGGCGTAGTCATCGGCGGCAAGCATCTCCAGTCCGCGCACGCCTGAGGTGACGCCGACCACGGCATAGCCACAACGCTCCAGCGCGGCCCTGATGAAGGCCAGCACGGAAGCTTCATCCTCGATGACCAGCACGGCGCGATTTGCAATCGTCATCCGCCACTCTTTCCCGGCCCGCCGGAAGCGGCAACAGCCGCCGCTTTTGCAGTAGTGGCAGCCGCTCTTGCCTGCTGCAGCAGCGGGATCTTCACGGTGAATACCGCTCCCCTGCCGCCCTGGCGGTTGGCGGCAACTATCTCTCCGCCATGTTCGCGCACGATTCCGTAGCAGATGCTCAAGCCCAACCCCGTTCCCTTGCCCAATTCCTTGGTGGTGTAGAACGGATCGAAGATGCGCTGCGGTTCGCGAATGCCGGCGCCGGTATCGGCGAAAGAGACCTCAACCACGTCGTTGCGGATGGCCGTTTCGATCTCGATGGTGCCGGGCTCGCCGGTCTCGCGAACGGCGTCGTAGGAATTGTTGAGGATGTTCAGGAATACCTGCTGCAACTGGTGCGGATCGCCGACGATCTCCGGCAAAGGATCATGGAATTTCTCTTTGACCTCCAACCCGCTGTTGGCGAAGTCGTAGGCGCGCAGCAGGATGGTCCGGCGCAGCAGGTCGTTGATCTGCAAGGGCTCGTGCTGCGGCGGGGTCTGGCGGGCAACGCTGAGCAGGTTCTGGATGATCTGCTTGGTGCGCTGGGCCTCGTCGATGATGATCTGCAAGGCGGAGCTGGCGGAGGCAGGCAGGGCGGAATCTTGTGTCAGCAGGTCGGCAAAGCCCAGGATCGCCGTCAGCGGGTTGTTGACCTCGTGCGCCACGCCCGAGACCAGTTGCCCCACCGCCGCCATCTTCTCGGTCTGCATGAGCTTTGATTGCAGCAGCAGGGCGTCGGTGACATCGCTCATTACCACTACGATCGAGCTCACGTGGCCGCGCTCGTCGCGCATGGGACTCATGTTGGCCGAGAAATGCGCGCTGCGCTCATTACCTTGGCTCCCGGCAGAGGCCGGGGTCGCGTCTGTTGCAGGGGAGGCTAGAAGCAGCGTCAGCTCCAGGTTATCTACCTGCAATCCGATCAGCGTGCGCAGCAGCGCCTGCTCATATTTTTCCTGCTGGGCGGGGACGATCAAGTCTTTCAGGCGGCGGCCCACGAGCTGCCCCGGCCGGAACCCTCCCACCTCGTAAGCCCGGGGATTGGCATAGCTGATCAACCCGGCGGTGTCGACCACCAGGATCAGGCTTTGCGTATTCTCCAGTATCTTGGCATTGAAGTCGCGCTGCCGTTGCAGCTCCGACTGGAACGACTTCAGCTCGCTGATATCCAGCATCAGGCCGCGGTACTGAATGACCTTGCCGGCGCCATCGCGCACCAGCAGCACGTTGGTCAGGGTGTGCACGAGCCCGCCGTCTTTGCGGCGCAGCGCCTCTTCGCGGCTGCGCAGCAGGCCGGCGGATTGCAATGCGCCGCGGAATTCCAGATAGCGGTCGGCAGACGGGAAAAGCTGGGTGGAAATGTCGATCGACAACAGTTCGTCGCGGCTGTGGTAGCCGAGCATTCTCACCAGGGCGTCGTTGACCTCCACGAAACGGCCCTCGGGGGTGGCGAAGAACAGGCCCTCCTGAATGTTGTCGAAAAGCTCGCGGTATCGCCTCTCGGCTTCGCGGCGGTCGGTGACGTCCTTGAGAACGTGAACCGTCTGCGTGCCCTCGTCCAGGGTGGCGTTGATGTGCGAAGTCGAGACCAGATAGGTGCGATCCAAAACGACGTGCGAATACTCGCTGTCGTCTTCCCCCGCGCAAAATGGGCACAATTCGGAGGGAAGCCGCTGGGCCAGAGGCATCAGCGAGCGCATGCTGAGCCCGATGAGCTCCGGGGCCGGGACGCCGATAAACTCGGCGATGCTGCGGTTGACGCGCAAGACGCGTCCGGCCTGGTCGTGGACCACGATGAAGTCGCTGATGGCGTCAAAAATTTCCAGCCATTGGGTGTTGGACTGCGCCATGCGGCTAAACAGGCGCGAATTGTGCAAGGCGCTGGAGGCATAGCCGGCGATGGCTTGCAATAGCTCGCAGTCGGAGTCTGTAAGCTCCCGGCCCCGGTTGGCAATGAGCAGCAGTCCGATCAGCTCCTGATCGCTCCCGTGCAGCCGGACCGCGGTCAGGTCCCGCCAGCCCAGCATGTTGGCCAGGGTCAGACCGACGAACTCGCCAGCGTTGCCATAGCGGATGTTCCCGCTGTGTCCCTGAATAACGTCGGTCAGCGCCAAGTTGAGCCGCCTGAGCACGCCGTTGCCTTGAGGCACGGCGCAGCGGTGAAGGTATACGGTTTCCAGCGCTTGTCCCCGCGCCAGCGCCAATGCGGCAGCGGTTCCGTTCATGACCTCGCTGGCGCGGCGGGTGATGGCATGAGCCAGTTCAGGCAGGCGTATGCTGGCACTAACCTCCAAGGCGAGTGCAATTAACCCTTTGGCGGAGCCAACCTGGCCTTCCCCGACAGCCGTCGGGCGGAGGTCGCCAGGTTCTGGGTTAAGAGTCATCTTGCCTTAATCCTGAGTAGCTGGATTCAAACGGTAAGCTGTTATCTCAATTTGAGTCAAGCGAAATTGTTGTTTTGACAGCCTCTTCTTTGGCACCGAAAGTTCATCTCAAGCTGATACACTTCGGGTACTTACGTGAACATTTCCTGAGACGGATTCCCTGCTGCTCCGTACAGCTCCAGCACGACCCTGTGAAAATTCAGCAACTTAGCTCGCATGTTACGAAGGTGTAGCCACCGCCTCCTTGGCACTTGGGGTGCACGAACTCCGGCAGCAGCACTTTGTAGAGCCGAAGAGGCGGGCCAGCCATGGATGGCGTGCGAAAAGGGAAGATGGGCCAAGGGCTAAGGATGAGAACGGAAAAATCAGTTTCCAATCACTAACTCCTAATCCCTAAACCCTGATTGGCAATGCGCACCGGCTGGCGGAACGGATTGACAATGACGATTCGCAAGAAGCTCCTGCGTAGTTTCGGGCTGGTCCTGGCGATCATGCTGCTTGCGTTCTTTGTCAGCATGCTTGCCATGTGGCGCGAGCGCTCCACCAAGCTGGCAACCAAGCAGGCGGAGGAACTGTCGCTGACGGCCGGGGTGGTGCGTTTTCACATGATGCAGAGCCGTCTCAGTTTGAGCAACTATCTCCTCACCGGCGTTACCGGGGAAGTCGACAGGCTGCGCGCCGAGCAGCGCCAGTTGAACGAGGCGCTTCAGGCGGCTAAGAGCATGGCGCAGAGCGAGACCACGCGCGCGCAGCTCGCCAAGATGGAGCAGGTCGAGCGCGATTGGAACGACAAGTTCGTCGACAAGATGCTGGAAGAGCGGAGGCTGGTCGATGCCGGCAAGGCAAGCCACCGTGATCTGCAGAAAATCTACCTGCAATTGGACCCGCAATACTGGGTTCGCAGCTCCTCCGAGGCAGTCGAGAGCATTCGCGCCGACACCCAGAAGGTGTTACAGGCGCGCGGGCAGACAGACCAGACCGCGGGCCTGGCCACCACCGTGCTCGGATTGCTCTGCATTTCGCTGGCTTTAGGCGGGGGCATGCTGATCGCCATCAAGACCTCGCGCTCGATAACCGAGCCGCTGGACGAGCTAAGCGCCGTGGCGCGCAACGTTGCCGACACCGGAGACCTCAATCAGCCGCTTGAATTAAAGCGATCAGTCAGGGAAACCGAGCAGCTAGCCCGCGCTTACACGGAGCTGGTCAACTACCTGAAGGAAATGGCCGCCGTGTCGGAGGCGATCGCCGGAGGCGATTTGTCGGCCGACATCAAGCCGCGTTCGCCTCATGACACCCTGGCCCTGGCCTTCTCCAAAATGACGAACGGATTGCGCAACCTGGTGCGGGCGGTGCGCGATGCCGCCTCCCAGGTGGCTGCCGGCTCCAACCAGGTGGCGGACGCCTCCGACGAATCGGCCAAGATCAGCGTGCAGGCGGCCTCAGCCATCGACGAGGTCAGCAGCACCATGCACGAGATGAGCGTCAACGTGCAGAACATGGTCAGGAACACGCAGATGCAGGCCTCCGAGGTGGGCAACACGTCGGCTTCCATCGACCAGATGGTGGCCAACATTCAGCGCGTGGCCGACACCGCCAAGGTCTTGCTGGACATCTCCAACCGCTCGCGCGAAGAGGTGCAGAGCGGCCTGGGCACGATGCAGAAGGCAACCGAGGGGCTGAACCGCATCAACGAGTCGATCGGCTCTTCGGCGGAGCTCATCTCCGCCCTCGGCCAGCGCGCCGACGAGATCGGCAAGATCGTCGTCGTGATTGACGATATCTCGGAGCAAACCAACCTGCTGGCGCTCAACGCCGCCATCGAAGCGGCGCGGGCCGGCGAGCACGGCCTGGGCTTCGCCGTGGTGGCCGACGAAGTGCGCAAGCTGGCGGAGAAGTCGGCGGAATCGGCTAAAGACATTTCCGAGCTGATCGACCGCATCCAGAAGGAAGCCCGCAAGGCCGTCGACAACATGGACAAGAGCACAACCATCGTCAACGAAGGACTAAACCTGGGGAACGATTTGAACTCGGCCCTGCGCAGAATTTCCAACGTGGTCACCGAGGTTTACAAATTCGCGCACGAGATCGGGGCGGCAACCACCGAGCAGTCCCAGGGCTCGACCCAGATCGCCAAGGCGACCTCGCGGCTGAACGAGACCACGCAGGATATCAGCTCCTCGGTGGAAGAGCAGGCCGGAGGGGCGCACGCGGTGGTTCGCGCCATGGAGCGCATGCGGGAAATGGTGCAGCGTTCGACCTCCGGGTCCGCTGAACTGGCGGCCTCGGCGGAACAGATGTCGAAGATGGCCAGCTCGCTGCTGGAGGCGGTGGACCGTTTCATCCTCGGCGCCGAGACGCTGGCGAAAAAGCTGGACGGCGCCAAGCCCAACGGCAAGGCCCTGGCGGCGCGAACCTGAGGAGACTCCAGCAGGCGCCGTGGTGGCGTTGTTGGGGTAGATACGCGAGGTCGCAATGGCAATGGAGAAAGATATACAACTGGTCGGATTTCGCGTTGGCGGCGAGGCCTATGGCGTGCCCATCGCCATGGTGCGGGAGATCGTGCGGTCGCTGGAGATCACGCCCGTACCGGACGCCCCGGCCCACGTCGAGGGCGTCGTCAACCTGCGGGGCCGCATTGTGCCCGTCATAGACCTGCGCAAGCGGTTCCACGAAGCCCAGATCGTCGCCGGCAAAAAGAACCGCATCCTGGTGGTCGAGGTTGCCGGGCGGGTCGCCGGCTTGCTGGTGGACGCGGCCAGCGAGGTGCTCAAGATGCCGCCCAGCTCCGTCGAACCGCCGCCGGAGGTGCTGCAAGCGGACGGGCTGGATTACATCACCGGACTCGGCAAGCGCAATGGCAAGCTCATCGTCCTGGTTGATCTGGAAAAACTCATGCAGCGCGGAGAACTGCGCGGCCTGAGCGAAGTGGCGGAAGGACAGCCCGCGAACGGGGCATCTCTCACGCCGCCAGAGGCTACGCCGGCGCTTGCCGCAAACCCTCAAAAAGGGAACGGTCTCCAGTATGGACAGCGCTAGTTCTCCCGCCCAGGTACCGCTCAGCGCCGCCGAGCTGAAATTGCTGCAAAGCCTGGTGTACCAGGAATGCGGCATGTGCTTCGACGAGCGCCGCGAGCATTTTCTGCAGGACAGGCTGCAGCGGCGTCTGCGCGCCCGCGGGCTGGACAGCTTCTACAGTTACTACCGCCTGCTCACCAGTCCCGAAGGCAAGCAGGAGTTCACGGCGCTGCTGGAGAACCTCACGGTCAACGAGACCAGCTTCTTCCGCAACCGCCCTCAGCTCGAACTGTTTCAGAAGGTCATCCTGGAGAAGTTGCTGCACCAAAAACAGGAGCGGCGCGACTGGACGCTGCGCGCCTGGAGCGCCGGCTGCTCCAGCGGCCAGGAGCCGTACACCATGGCGATGCTCATCGCCGAGGCGCTTGCCTATTACTATCTGCGCAATCCGCTGCCCTTCAACATGCCGGCGGCTAAACCGCTGATCCCGCCGCCGTGGCGAGTGGAGATTCTCGCCTCCGATATCAGCTACGCGGCCTTGCGCGCCGCTCAGGAAGCGGTTTACGTCGAGCACCAGATGGAAGGAGTCGAATACAGCTACCGCATCCGCTATTTCGACAAGCTGGGCGAGCGCTACGTGGTGAAGCGCCCGCTGAAGGACATGGTTCAATTCGATTTCCACAACCTCAAGACCGAGTTTCTGCCGCAGCGCAACGACATCATCTTTTGCCGCAACGTGATGATCTACTTCGACGAAGCGGAGCAGAAGCGGCTGGTCAAAAAACTCTGGCGCTGTCTCAACCCGGAAGGCTACCTGTTCGTCGGGCACGCGGAAAGCCTGTTCGGCCTGACCGATCAGTTTCACATGATCCACGTGAATAACGGGACGGCCTACAAGCGCCTGGAGGAATCGGCATGAATTCTTTCTCCGAGGAGCGCGTCAACGAACTGCGGGCGATCTTTTTCGAAAGCGCGCAGGAGCTGCTGCAGGCGATGAACGAGGAGGGGCTTCGCCTGGAGCAAGCGCCCGCCGATGGGGAGATCGTGCGCGAAATCCGCCGCACCGTCCACACCCTGAAGGGCGACGCGGCCGCCTGTGGCTATGGTCAACTGAGCGAGCTGGCACACGCGCTGGAAGATGCGCTGACAACGGAAACGGCTGCGCGCGCGGGAGCCGCACTTGCCGGCATGGTATTGCAGGCGGCAGACACCTTCGAGGCATACCTGGCTGCCTACAGGAACGGAGCCGAACCGCCTTCCGGCAACGACCTCAGGCAGACGGTGCAGCAGTTAATCTCCCCCGCGCCTTCTACCCCCGTCGCCAAGGCAAAGGCGAAATCGGCGCCTGCTGGAAACCCGGCAAAAGTTTCCGCTCCAATTTTTCAGTGGAACGAGTACGAGCGGCTGGTGATCGCCAAGTCCGCCGGCCCTGAGGCCGTGGTGCTCAACGTGGGGTTGACCATCGACAGCAACTGTGTGATGCCGGCGGCCGCGTTGCAGGTGATCTGGCGGGCGCTGGACGAGAGCGGCGCCGTGTTGGTTACGCATCCTGAGCGGGAGCGGAGCGAGCCGGTCGCGGTAATCGAGGCGGCGGTGGCAACCACGCGCACCGCCGAGTGGGTGAAAAAACGGTGCCGCATACCCGGAGTCGTAAGCGCGGTTCACGTCAGCCCCTACCACAAAGATAAGACGCAAGCGCCCCTTATCTCTGAGCAGCCGGATAGCGGAGAGCCGCAGGAACCGGACTCCGCCTCGCCTGCGCCTCCCGCCGATGCCGTTCCCGCGCCGAACACCGCGCAGCCAACCGGCGGCGAGCACTCCGGGCGGACGCTGCCTGTCACAGAAAATCTTCTTCGCGTGGACGCCGAACGCATCGACGCGGTGCTCGACCTGCTAGGCGAACTTATTATCGCCAAGTCGGCGCTGCAGCAAGTGCTGGCCGGTTTCGGCCACCAGAACCGCAAAGACCCCATCCGCATGCGCCTGGCGGACGCCCTGGCGAGGCAGTCGCAGGTGATCCAGAATCTGCAGCGGGCGGTGATGAAGATACGCATGGTGCCGGTCGAGCAGCTATTCCGGCGTTTTCCGCGCATCGTTCGCGACGTGGCCAAGCGCCGGCATAAAGAGGTGCAACTGGTGGTGGAAGGAGAAAGCACCGACCTGGACAAGCGCATTCTGGATGCGCTGGCCGAGCCGCTGACGCATCTGCTGCGCAACGCCGTTGATCATGGCGTTGAAACGCCGGAGGTCCGCCGGCGCGCCGGCAAGCCAGCCTGCGGAATCGTTTCCGTCAAGGCATACCACCAGGGCAACCAGATCATGATTGAGGTCGCGGACGACGGGGCAGGCATGGACCACGAGGCGATCCTGGCGAAAGCCGTGGAGAAGAACATTATTACCGAAGAAGAGGCTGACAAAACCGCCCCGCAAGACGCGTTCCGGCTGGTTCTGGAAGCGGGGTTCAGCACCGCCGAAAAGGTCACGGAGATTTCGGGCCGCGGCGTCGGCCTGGACGTGGTCAAAGCCACCATCGAGAACATGAAGGGCGCGGTCTCAATCAACACCGCACGCGGTGTTGGCACCACCTTCAAGCTACGGCTGCCGCTGACGCTGGCCATCATAAAGGCCATGCTCTTCAGCGCCTCCACCCCAGCAAGCGCAAAAACGGCGCTTGCCGGGGGCCCCGGCGCCGGCAACCAGCTCTACGCGGTTCCGCTGGGCAGCGTGCTGGAAATCACCCGCGCTTTCGGAAGTGAGATTCATACCCTGGAGGGTCACGAAGTGCTCCGGCTGCGCGAGGAAGTTATCCCGCTGATCAGAATGGAGGCGGCGCCGGCGGGCCCGTCCGGCAAGCTTTTTGTCATCGTGGTCCTGGTGGCGGACCGCAAATTCGGCCTGGTTGTGGAGAAACTTAAGGGCGAGGAGGAGCTGGTGATCAAGGCGCTGGACGACGCACTTGTGGCCACCGACCTGGTCAGCGGCGCCTCGGTGCTGGGTGACGGCAGAGTGGTTCTGGTTTTGAACCTCCCGGAGATGGTGAGCCGTTCCGGGGATAAGCATAGTTACGGCAGAAAGGCGGCGGCGCAAGCCTGACCTGCATATGATCAAGGTCCTGGTGGTTGACGACTCGGCGCTGATGCGCAAGCTGATTCCCCGAATCCTGGAGAAATACGACAACATCCGGGTGGTGGGAACGGCCATGGACGGGGAATTTGCCTTGCGGAAGATCGCGGATCTCCGGCCCGACGTCGTTACCCTCGATCTGGAAATGCCACGCATGGATGGCATGGCGACGCTGCGCGAAATCATGAAGCGCCACAAGCTGCCGGTGATAATCGTCAGCGCCCACACAACCACCGGGGCGATGGAGACCTTCAAGGCGCTGAACTTTGGCGCCTTCGACTTTGTCGCCAAGCCGTGCGACGCGCTCTCCGAGCAGATCGGGGACATCGCGCAGGAGCTGGCCAGCAAGATACGGGCGGCGGCAGAGAGCCGGCGGGTCGAGCCGGCCATCGCCCTGCCCATGTTTCGGCCGGTGCACAAGCGCAAAGCCACGCCGCAACCGACCGAGCGAGTAGTGGCCATTGGGCTTTCCACCGGGGGTCCCAATGCCCTGCAGTACATATTGTCGCAACTGCCGGCGGAGTTCCCGGCGGCGATCGTGGTCGTGCAGCACATGGCCGAAGGCTTCACCGGCCTGTTCGCGCAGCGGCTCGATGCCGAGTCGGAGCTGGAAGTGAAGGAAGCCGAATCAGGCGACCTGTTGCTGGCCGGGCGGGTGCTGATATGCCCGGGAACCCGGCACATGAAGGTGCGCCGCATGCCGCTTGGCAACGTCGTGGTGCTCACCAGCCAGCCGCCGGTGAACGGGGTCCGGCCTTCGGTGGATGTGCTGTTCCGGTCGGTGGCGGAGGAGTTTGGGCCCTCCGCGGTGGCGGCGCTGATGACCGGGATGGGCGAAGACGGCGCGGTTGGACTGGGCGAGGTGAAAGCACGCGGCGGCTTCACCATCGCCCAGGATGAGCAAACCTGCGCGGTCTATGGCATGCCGCGGGCCGCCATCGAGCGTGGAAATGCCTGCAAGGTGTTGTCCCTGGAACTTATTCCAGCCGCCCTGCAGGCGGAAGTCGAAAACAAAGACGTGGATGCTGCAGAAGCATCGGGCTAAGATTTTGCGGTCCGCGTTCAACCGGCGCGGCAGGAGGGCCGGGAGAAGGCGCCGCATGTTATAAAGAGGATCGCATGGAAGAGTTCCCTGCTCTGCTGAAAGCTAGTGACCAGCAACCGGTCCGCTATCTGGTGGTGGACGACTCGGTGTTTGCCCGCCGCAACCTGGCGCGACTGATCGAGGCGTTTGGCGGATGCATGGCCGGCGAGGCCGGCGACGGTTCGACCGCCATCACCGAGTACGACCGCCTAAACCCAGACATTGTCCTGATGGACATCACCATGCCGCACATGGAAGGCATCGAGGCGGCCGAACGGATCGTGCGCCAGCACCCGGAGGCGCGCGTCATCATGGTGTCGTCGGTCGGATATCAGGAGAATGTCATTACCGCCTTGCAGAAAGGCGCGCGGCACTTCGTGCAAAAACCGGTCAAGCCAGAGTTGCTGTACGAAGTGATCAAGTACGTCATGGGCGACGACGCGATCGCGGCCCCGGCGCTGCCGGTGGCGGAGGCCGGACAATGAGACTCGATCTCATCCAGCCCTTCATCAATTCCGCCGACGCCGTCTTCGCGGACGCGCTGCATTGCCCCACGCGGGTCGACGACCTCAGCATGGAGGAACAGCGCTACCATCGCCAAGGCATGGCGGCGCTGGTGGCCATCAGCGGCGAAATTGAGGGCCGGGTAATCGTGGACATCGAGCCCGAGACCGCGCTGCGCGTCGCCCGCCAGCTTGCCGGCGAAGAACTGGCCGCCTCCGACGATCTGGTGCGGGAGACCGTCTGCGAACTGGCCAACCTCGTCATCGGCAACGCCGTGACTACCCTCAACGACCGCGGCTTCCAGTTCAAAGTGCACCCGCCGGAATTCCATGCGTCGGCCGAGGGCCTGAAGGGTTCCGAGGACACCGAGGCCCTCGTGCTCTCATTCGAAACGGCGACCGGCCGCATCTACGTCAATATCGCCATACGATACAAGAGCCGCAGGAAACACGACGCCTCCCGCTGGTAAGAAAACATTTAAGATTTCAGATTTTTGATTTCAGATTTGAAAGAAGCTTTCAAATAACACTGCGAATGTCATGCTGAGCGGCTCCATAGGAGACGCGAAGCATCCCTTGTAACTATCCCGCATCGCGCCGCCCTGGGCCTTTCATAGAAAACCATCAGCTCCGTTTTTGTTGCAAGCAGCGCTGGGATGCTTCGCTCCACCACCCCATCAAACGCAACAACGGCGTTTGATGGGGACCCGGTTTTGCTCAGCATGACACCTTCAAAAACGAAGAGACCTGCTGCCTGGAAGCCGCTAAATACGCGGCACGATCTGAAGCGGGCGCTGCTTGGCGACTGCCTTACAGTTATCGAAGGTAGGATTCGCCAGACAGGCGTCAGTGTTGGGGTCCATGTTTTGCGGCGGCGAGGGGATGTCTGTGATGACGGCATTGGTACTGGTCGACAAGATTACAGTCGTATTGGCTGCATCAGGTCCGATCACCGTACCGTCTGCAATCGGGTAGCCGCCGACCGGATCGTATGCGGAGACGTATGCCTTCGTCCCATCCTGGGAAACCGCCACCCAGGTAACCAGTGAGGCGGATGCCAATGGAATCGGCTTTATAGTTTGCGCGCTAACCGCAAGGGTGTTTGCGTTGATGATGTTGGCAAAATTTAGGCCTGTATTGGCGACGTAAATATTTGACCCGGAAACCGCCAGGGCGATCGGGTGAGCACCGGCATTAAGGGGAACCGGGTTTGGGTTGGCGCTGGTGAGCAGCGCAATTGGAGTGACTGATGCGTCGAATACCGAAACGTTGTTGCTTGCAGTATTGGAAACGTACAGCCGGTTCTGGATATGGTCCGCGACGATGACGCTAGGCGAGGTGCCGCCGGTCGGAACCGAGAGAGTGGTAACCGATTCGCCCACCGCGTCGATCACACTAATGCTGCTGCTGCCCTGGTTCAACACGTAAGCAGTGTGGCCGTCCACGCTGGTCGCGGCCCACACGGGACTGGCGCCAACGGTAAGAGTGGTTGAGACCGTGGCGCTCGTGACGCTCGGAATATTAATGATGAAGGTCGCGCTACCGGCAATTTTGTCCAGCACCAAAGCCTTCTGATCTCCCGGAAGCACCAGGATGAATCCGGGGTTGGCAGAGGGCATGCAAACTACGCTGTTCAGGACACTATTGCTGGCCTGGATAATCCCCACCGCTCCGCCTAAAGGTGGGCAATCAACTGTGTCGCCAGTAAGACTCACCAGGATCAGCCCGCTGCTGCCTGCCGTTGCGGCAACTGAAATGGGCGAAGAGCCCGTGGGCAGGCTGACTATGACAGGTATCGTCGTGAGCGCGGTCGTAATGGCTAAGCTGCTGCTGCCTGGGGTGCCGTCCCCGGGGTTAACCGTCGCCACCACTGCGTTTCCACCGCCAAAGGTTACCAGGGGCGTGGTCAGAGGGAGCGTCATGTTCTGGTTCAGAAAAGACACGCCCGAACTCTGGCCGGGGAAGTTGCCCACGTTGGTATCGCCGGCAACATTGATGAAAGTAAACGAACCGGACTGACTCGCCATGAGATTCTGGTTCAGTACCGTCATCGTATCGTTGACAGTCGGATTGCCCCCTGGCAAGGGAATCACGTTGGCCACCGGCCGGAAATAACTGCCGCATCCAGAGAGAAAGAGTCCACTGCTTGCAATCGCCGCAATGGCAGCCTTGCGCAAAAGATTCATTCGCTTTCGCCCGCAACTCGATAAATGAGAGTTCTAGGCTTCTATTGTACCGAAAGGCGAGCAGCCGCCCAACAGCTAAGCGCCAGGATGGCATTCGGGGAGTTTATTCGCACTCGGAGCTGCCCTAAGCCGCGGCTTTGCGGCGCGGGCGGGAGCGGGCGGCGGGCAGGCCTGCGCCGGCGCGTGCCGCCGGCTTCTTGCCCATTTGCTCCAGGCTCTGCCTGAGCGCCGACATCAGATCGGTAACGGGCGCCGGCGCCGGTTTTTCCACCGCCGGAAGCTCGCGGCCTTCAAGGCGGGCCTTGATCAGCTTCTTCAGATTCTCCTGGAAAGTGTCGTGATACCGGGAAGGCTCGAACTTGCCGGCCAGGGCTTCGATAAGCTGGTTGGCGATTTTCAGCTCGGCTTCGCGGATTTCCCCGGCCTCTGCCCCGAAGCTCTCCATGGCGCGCACTTCCTCCTGGTAATACATGGTGTGCAGCATCAGGCCGCGGCGATATGGGCGCAAAATGACCGTGTACTCGCGGTTGTGCATGGTCAGCTTGGCTATGGCGTAATAGCCGTTATCGTCCATTGCCCGCGATAACAGGGCATAAGGACGTTTCCCGCCCTCTTCCGGGGTGAGGTAGTATGACGACTCGAAGTAGAGCGGGTCCACCTCGCCGGCGCGCACGAACTGCAGGATCTCCATGGCTTTGGCGGTTTTGGGTTCGATCTTCCTGATCTCCTCAGGTTCGAGGACCACGTACTCGCCCTTGCGGTACTCGTATCCCTTGACAATGTCCTGGCGCTGCAAGACCCGGTTATCGGCGGCGCAAACCAGTTGCTGCTTGACACGGCTCAAATCATCGCGGTGCAGCATGTGAAAGGAGATGCGCGTGCCACGCGCTCCCGAATAGAGGCGCACCGGCACGGAGATCAAGCCGAAGGTGAGATAACCGGACCACACGGAAGCAGGCATGTGGAATGGCTCCTGGATGGCGTCTCCGGCGCGCGTTTGGGCGTGCGTGGATAGCCTGTTTGTGCTCCCCAGGGGAAAAGATCGCACAGACGAATTCGGCCTCAGATGGCCGCAATCCGGGGAAGTACCGGGGCACTTCCGCCCCATAAACGGCCAATGTGGCCCCGCTGGAGCCCCGGAGTTCCACCCCGGACACGGCAAAGGCAGCCGTCGCTAGGCCCGGCACTCGCTCTGTGCTGGCTCGTTCTGATAGGATGCGCAGCGAAGGACGCTGTTGCCTCGATTGGTTCCCCCGGGCAACGCCATCCTGGGGGCGCCGCTTACATGATGGCCACGATCGAGACCACGACGCTGCTTGCTGCCGCCGCCCTGCCGTTCTGGCTATTCACGCGGCACATGCCGCTGCTCCCTGCCCTGGGCTTCACCACCGCCTTCGCCCTGGCTGCCTGGGGACTGCGCGCGGTCACCCTTTCGGGCGCGCTGGCCGGATTGGCGCTCTCCACCATCATCTGCCTGGCCGCGGGACCTCCAGGATTCATAGCTATCCTGACCCTGTTTCTGCTGACCTTTCTGGCGACACGATTCGGATATGGGCGCAAGCTGCGCCAGGGAACGGCGGAGCTTGCTCACGGACGAAACGGGCTCCAGGTGCTGGCCAATCTGGCAGTCGCCTCGATGACCGTGTTCCCTTTGCTGTTCTGGCACTCCTTGTCTTGGGTGCTGCTGGTTGGCTTCACCGCCGCCCTGGCCGAAGAGGCTGCCGATACCGTCTCCAGTGAGATTGGGCAGGCGCTCTCGCCTCGCCGCACCTTCCTCATCACTACCCATGAGCGCGTGGACGCCGGCAGGGACGGCGCCATCAGTTTCGCCGGATCCCTGGCAGGCTTGATCGCCAGCGGCCTGATGGCGGCAGTGTGCCTGTGGTTTGACCTGCTGGTTCCGCGCTGGTACTGGATGGCGACGCTGAGTGGGGTGGCGGGCATGATGCTGGACAGCCTGTTGGGAGCCACGCTGGAGCGTCCCGGAAAGCTCGGCAACAATTCCGTGAACTTTGTCAGCACCGCGTTTTCCGCCTTTCTCGCCATCCTGATAGCATTTCTGAGCAGATAGGGATTAGGAGTTAGCGTTTCACGTTTCGAGTTTCACGTTTCGAGTTTCAGAGTTTCAAGGTTTCAGAATCCGGCGGTACAGGCATCTGGCTTCGTGAAACGTGCAACGTGAAACGAGAGGTGCCGCAGCAACACCCGCGTTCAATCCCTAATCCCTACTCCCTAACCCCTATTCCCTGGAGTTGAGCTTTGTTCCAACGCCTCGTCGATCTCAGCCACGCAGTTTCGCCGGACGCGCCCACTTGGGAAGGCGCGGAGAACGCCTTCACCGCCGAGATAGTGTCCAGCCATGAACGCGACGGTTGCTACGTGCGCCGCGTCTGCCTCGATGAGCACGCCTCGACGCACCTCGACGCTCCCGCCCACATGTCCCGCACCGGCTGGACGGTGGACCGCATTCCGCTGGAACGGCTCGTAGGTCCGCTGGTGATACTTGACATCGCGCAAACAGCGGCCGGCAACGCGGATTGCAGGCTGGAGCCGGACGACATTGCGGCCTGGGAAAAGCGCCACGGCAGCGTCCCGCAGGGCGCAATCGTGATCGTGCGCAGCAGGTGGGAGACGCGCTGGAAATCGCCGCCCTCCTATCGCAACGTCGGACCGGACGGGAGCTTGCACTTCCCCGGCTATTCGCTGGAAGCCGCCAAGTTGCTGGTTGCCGGGAGGCGGGCCGTCGGCCTTGGCATTGACACTCTTAGCGTGGATTACGGCCCGTCGCGTGAGTATGAAGTGCATCGCTTCTGCGCCGCGCAGGGCGTCTATCACCTGGAAAACGTCGCCAATCTCGACGCCGTTCCCGAAGCCGGCGCAACCGCCATCGTCTTGCCGATGAAGCTTGAGAATGGTTCAGGAGCGCCGGTGAGGATTCTGGCGATGGTTAGGGATTAGCGGGTCACTTGTGCATCCACTGCACCAGCGCGGTGACGCCGAAGATAAGCAATGCCAGGATATAAAGCACGTTCAAAATCATGAACTGCCAATATGTGCCGGTGCTGCCGAACAGCTCGCGATAGCTTTGTGCCAGGTTGAAATTCAGCATCACCGGGACGTGCTTCCTGTCGGTGCGCAAGCGGACCTGGGCCGCCATGCCGCCGCTGAGGTGGTTGGCGGCAAGCCCGCAGATAATAACGGCAATCATTGCGCCAAGGGAGATGTTATCCATATCAAGGTACCGGCCCTTACTTCTTGCGCTCGACCAGATAGCGCGCAATTGATTTTAGCGTGTTGGCGCGGGTGCCGAAGCTGTCCAGGGCAGCGCACGCCTGGATGATCAGTTGGGCCGCCATCTGCTCCGATTTTTCCAGCCCATAGAGCGAGGGATACGTCACTTTCTCTTCCGCCAGGTCTTTGCCGGCGGTCTTGCCGAGCTGCTCGGAGGTCTGGGTGACGTCGAGAATGTCATCGGCGATCTGGAAGGCCAGGCCGGCGGCGCGGCCGAACTCGCGCACGCGCTGCAGCTCGGTAGTGGTGGCGTTGGCGTAGAGACAGCCGGTGATCAGGCTGGCGGTGATCAGCGCGCCGGTCTTGGAACGATGGATGTATTCGAGCGTTTTGGCATCGGGGCGGGTATGCTCCGCTTCCAGGTCAAGAACCTGCCCGCCGATCATGCCATCGATGGTTCCGGTGGCGTGGGCAATTTCCTCGATGATGCGCACGCGCGCCTCAGGCGCGCACTGCAGGCGCGCGAGAACTTCATAAGCATAAGTTTGCAGGGCATCGCCGGCGAGAATGGCTGTGGCCTCGCCGAAAGCCACATGACAGGTGGGCCGGCCGCGGCGGAGATCGTCGTTGTCAAGGGCGGGCAGGTCGTCATGGATGAGCGAGTAGGTGTGCAGCATCTCCAGCGCGGCGCCGAGGTCGGCTATGCCGGGCGGCAGCCCATCCGCTGTAGCTTGGCCGGCGCCGGCGTGGATCATGCGTCCGGCTTCCATGCAGAGGATGGGGCGCAGGCGCTTGCCTCCGGCAAAGACGCTGTGGCGCATCGCCTGATGAATCGAAGGGGGATACTGCGTTCCCGGCGGAAGGAGGCGCTCAAGCGCCGCATCGGCCAGCCGTTGGCCCCGTTGAAGGATTTCTTTGAGCATAGGCTGAGAAGGCAGTATACAAGAAGTGTGTGGATCTCAACATCACCCCCAACAGGCGTAGCCGCGCTCAGGGGCTCCGGAGGAAAAGAATGAAAAGGCCCTACTTCGCGTTTTCGCTGGCGTTGTCGCTGGCATTGCTGTTCGGTGTTGCCTGGTTGCCTGCTCAGGCCCAAGGGACGGAGGGAGTGCCCGCCGCCTCTCCATCGGCCCTGCACCAGGATCGTCTGCCACCCATCCCGGCCGGCAAGCTGACCGACGAGCAGAAGAAGACGTCGGAGGAGTTCGTAACCATACGCAAGCAACCCGTCTTCGGCCCGTTCGTTCCGCTGCTGCGCAGTCCCGAACTGATGGTGCGGCTGGCCTCCATGGGCGAATACCTGCGCTACCGCACCTCGCTGCCGCCCAGACTCAGCGAATTCATCATCCTGATTACGGCCCGTGAGTGGACGCAGGAATACGAGTGGTCCGCACACTATCGGATCGCTCTCAAACAGGGACTCGATCCGGAGATAGCCAAGGCCGTGGCCGAGGGACGCCGGCCCAAAAAGATGGCGGAGGACGAGGAGATCGTCTATGAGTTCTCGAGCGAGCTGCACCGCAACAAGAGCGTCAGCGATGCGACCTATGCCAGGGCGGTGGCGAAGTTCGGGGAAAAGGGCATGATGGACATCGTCGGGATAAACGGCTACTACACCGCGCTGGCCATGGCGATCAACGTGGGCCGCACACCGACGGCAAAAGACTGGGCACCCATGCTCGCTCCGCTGCCGCACTGAGGTGGCTCGAACAGCACGGAGAGGAACGCCGATATCGAAAGCTTACGCGACGGCGGCGCGAGCCAATGGCAGCCGCCGAGCGATGGCGCGCAGCATACCGGCGAAGTCCGTGGCTGCGCAGCAATCGGCGGCTCCCGCGGCCAGCGATGCCAGCCACATCTCCTCATCGGCGACGCGGTGGGTGCTGACCACGACTGTCTCGGGACAGCTCCGGCAGATTTCGCGCAGCTCCTCGATGCCGATCAGTTCCAGATCGACGATCAGCGCGTAAGGCTTTTGTTGGGCCAATGCCCCCCGCAGCTCCGGGAGAGCTTTAAGGACGTGTATGTCGCGAAAATGGACCTGCAACCTCGCGGCGAACTCGCTTCCCAGCCTCGCATCGGCTTGGGCGATGAAAACAGATGACCGCTGCATACGACACTCCCGACACCGCCAGCGCGGATGAACGAAATCCGAAAAACCTGATGAGCAGGAAAAAGTGTTTGCGCGCTGCTAACGAGTTTCGGAACGCTCGCCCGCGTTGACGAAAGGTTCCGGTTGCAGCTTTCCGTTGTGTTTGAGCAGAATCTCCACCTTGCCTTCGGCTTCCTCCAGCTCCTTGCGGCAGGAGTTGGAAAGCCCGACGCCCTCCTCGAAAAGCTTTAGAGCCTGTTCCAAGGGAAGGTCGCCCCGCTCCAGTTGCAGAACAATCTCTTCCAGACGTTGCAGGCACTCCTCAAACTTGGGCAAGATTCGCTCCTATGGAAGAAAATTGTACGCCTGATCCAGCTCTGGAATGGGAAAATTGCAAGCTCCCGGAAGCTTTAGATCGGGAACACTTAAGTGATTGCCACACAACGGCAATACTCAAAGGTGGCGGAAGCGCCAAGCCTCAGCCCGGTGAATGGGAGCGCCATAAAATAAGCCCTTGGGATACTGCGGCCTGAGGCAGATCTGCGGTCACCGTTCACCGGCCAGCAGATTTTTCTGCTCTTCTGCCGGGAGCGCGTGCAGCATGAGCAGGAAGGCGGCGTTGGTCCAGCCGAAACCCACAACATTTGTCTGATAACCGGCGGTGACCTTGGCCTGGGTGGCGCGCGTCACCACGTTGTACTTTTCCCGGATGGTGCCGTCGCGCCGGTAGTTCTCGATCACCGTCGTCAGAAACTCATTGGAGACGCGGCCGGCCTCGGACCGGAAGCCGTAGCGGCGCATCGCCTCAACGGCGATCAGCTCGACCGGCGCCCATCCGTAAGGCTTGTCCCACTGCACTCCACTGGCGTACGTGCTCATGGCGAGTCCACCCGGATTTTCGAACAGCGGCAGCTTGCGCAGCACGGCCTTCGCCTGTTTGGGAGTGGCGAGCCCGACCCAGAGCGGATAGAAAGTGGTGGCGTATTCGTAGGTGGATTGCTGGCGGGTTTCGAAGTCGTAGTCGAAGTACATCCCTTTCGCCGGATTCCAGAAATAGCGATTGACCAGCTTCTTGCGGTGACGCACCCGAGCCCGCCATTCCCGCGCCTGCTCACTGTATCCGAGAAGCCGGGCCATCTCGGCCAGGTCCGTCTCCGCCTTGTAGAGCAAGCTGTTAAGACACACCGGGGCGTAGTGATGGGTCAATCCGCCGAACGGACCGAAGCGGAACGTGACGTCAAAGCCGGATTCGCGCATGGCGCGATCGCCCTTGTAGTAGTCGGCAGTAAAGCGCACAGTCCGACTTTGCGGGCAAGGTTTTCCCGCGCAGAGCGGAACCCGCAACTCCGGGCCTATGCCGTCACTTAGCTTGGGGGCAAGATAACCGGTCTGCACCTGATCGACAACCGGGGTCCCCGGCAAGCGCTGTGGTTGCGCTTGCTGGGGTGGAACCGGGGTCCCCGGCAAGCGCCGTGGTTGTGCTTGCTGGGGTGGAAGATGCCGCACCAGCCAGTCGGCGACCTCGACGTAGTATTCGGGATGATCGGCGATCTCCGGGACTGGACCCTCGCCGACATCGAAGTAACGCGAGAGTCCAGTATGACCGGCGAGCTTGGGGGCATGGGTCCAAAGCGCATAATCGCGCTCGGAGTAGTGGTAGGCGCGTGCCAGCCAGTTCAGGTCCGGGCGCCTGGCGGCCTTGTCGGCTGCATACAGCGCCATCACCATCGAGGTAAGAAACGGCGGCTGCGACCGCGTCAGATAGTATGTGCGGTTGGCATTGAGCACCGCCCCGTAGTTCTCGATTTCATAAAAGAAATTTTCCATCATGCCGCGCGCCAGCTCCCGGCGGCCGTCTTCCAGCAGCCCGCGAATGATGAAGTAGCTGTCCCAGCCATACATTTCATTGAACCTGCCGCCCGGAACCACATAGGGATCGGGCAGAAAGAGCAGGCCCGGAGCGGGCAGTTGCGAAGGAATGACCGCGCCGAGGTGCGTGACTTCGTGCGGCAAGCGCTCCAGGCGGACGTGGTATTCTGTCTGCAGCTTCTCAACTTCCGGTGGCACGGCCGCGGAGTGCGGAAGGTAGAGCACGGGTTGGACGCTGTTGCCGAATTTGGGGTCGGCAATCGAAGAGCACTCATTCATGGAGCGCCGCAGCGTATCCCAGGCGCGGTGGATATAGTCGAGAATATTAGCCTGCGCAGGCGAGGACGGCGCCGCAGGCGCGGCCGGCTGCGCGGCTTGAGCAGTCGCGGCAGCCCGCCAGCAAAACAACGCCGCGTAGAGCGACAGGACAAGCGCAAGCCGGCGTGGAAGAGGTGGCAGACGCACCAGGGTTATGATGCAGTGGCGCCGGAGTGCGGGCGGCCAGGAGTGCCGGGCGCGGTGTTACTCCATCGAATCTCCCGCCGCCACGCTGCGCGTTGCCGTCAAAGCGAAGTCGCGGTTTCCCTCGGTAAGCAAGCCTGTCATCTTTTCACCGGCCGCTTGCCCGCTGAAGCGGCGCGGCGCAGCTTCGAACTCGACCCGGTCTCCGCTCAGCTTCAGGGCAGAGAGCGCTACTTCCGTGCCGTTCACGGTCAGAGTGCCGGTGAGTTTCTGGAACTCCTGGCGCAACGTAAGCTCGTAGCGCTCGGCCTGGAAGCCGTTGTCCACCGTCCATTGCCAAACGCCCGCCACCCTGGCCGGAACTATCCACAGGAAGATGGCAGCGCCGTTCATGGAACTGATCTCATCCGGCTGCCAATCGCCCATCATGAAGTCATGCGAGACCACCGGGGTTCCCGGCTTCAATTGGCGCAGCAGGATGGGGCGAAGCCTCACGTTGAGAGAGGACAGCAGGTAGAGCATGACCGCCGTGGCCTCGTGGAAATCGGTCTGAAACAGATCTCCCTGAATGAACCTGACGCGGCCCAGGACGCCCGCCGCCTTGGCGTTCTCCCGGCTTTCGCGGATGCGGTCCGGATCGATATCGATTCCCACTCCGCGCGCCCCGTAGCGCGTAGCCGCGGTTATGACAATGCGGCCATCACCACACCCGAGGTCGTACACTACGCTGTCTTTCGAGAGATTCGCCATGCGCAGCATTTCATCCACCACGGCCTGCTCAGTGGGGACGAAGATCACGTCCGGCGTCTTTACGTTCGGCCCAAAGCCCGGGACAGCGGCTACAACCAGAAAAATCAGCAGGCCAACTAACCTGGCCCAGCGCCGCAGATTATTCATGCGGTCTCCTTCTTCCCCCCGGAAACGGAAGAGCCTCCTCACGATGACACGAAGCATACAGCATCTCTCACTACAGACGTAGAGACGTCCTGCACCGCCCAGGCAAGAGGCGGCAGCGGCATTTTACGATCAGGATGACCGGGCATCAACTTCTGCCGAAGAGAGAAGCTGCTGAATAGTTTGCAGAAACTGCTCCGGCGCGGTGCCCTTCACGGCGAGGCTATCGACCCATTCTCCGGCAGCGGCGGGAAGGTCGATATAGGCGGAAAACAGCAGAATCTTGACCTCCGGCTTGAGCTGCTTCATCACGGCGGCGACCTCGCCGCCGTCCATTTCCGGCATCAGGTAGTCCAGCACGACAAGGCTGATCGGGTTGGAGGCAAAAAGCTCCAGACCTTCGCGCCCGCTGGTTGCGGTCAGCACTTGATACCCCTGGCTGCGCAAGAGCATTTCACGGATGCGCAGACCATTGGGCTCGTCATCAACGCAGAGAATCATGTTGCCCTTCAGGACCAGCCGCAATTGAGAAGCTCAGCTTGGGGTTGGGCCGATTGACCGGCCAGTGATCCGCACAGTCTAGCACGCCCACTTCATCTTGCGGGCAGCTCCACTCCGGAGAAGCGCTGGCAGGCCTGAAGCAGCTTCTCCTGCCGCTCCGGGTCGCGGGCGGCGGGATTGTGCTGGCGCAGCCGCATGTGATAGAAGTACTCGCCCGTAACGGTTGCCGCCGGGTCGTCGCTGACCGCCAGCCAGGCCTGGGTGCGGTACGCGGCGTCCAGATCGTCGGGCGCTCCCGGCCCTCCCATCTTCGTCGCCACCCAGCCGGGCTCAAGCGCGTTAGAGAGAACATCCGGCCAGCGGCGCGCGATGGCGAAGGCCAGCAGCACGTCGTGCAGTTTGCTGTCGGCGTAAGCCTGGTGCGCCTGCCACGGGCGCTGCTCCCAGGCCAGGTCTTTCAGGCTGGCATCGCCGCTCTTGTGCAGCCCGGAGCTGATGTAAACCAGGCGCTTCGGCCGCTGGATGAGTGCGGTCAGTATGTACGGAGCAAGGGTATTAACCGCGAACACGTGCGGAAGGCCGTCTTCGGTCGCCATGCGCCCGGGCTCCCGATAGCCGACCCCGGCATTGTGAATCACCGCGTCGAAGCGGCCGAGCCGGTTGACCTGATCGGCTACGCCGCGGGTTTGGGCAATACTCTCCAGATCGCCGATGACCACCGCCTCCGCCGCGGGCACGGCGGCCAACGCCTCCCTTCCCCGCCTCTCGTTGCGGGCGTGCAGGACCACGCGGTGCCCCTGCTGGACGAGTAGCTGGGCGGCCATTCGCCCCAACCCGTCGGAAGAACCGGTGATGAAAACACGCGCCACGATCGCTTACCTTCCCGGATTCGCGGATACTAATCAGCCCGAAGGCTGTCGCCGGTTTCCGCAGCTTCTCCCGCCATGGCGCAGATCGGAATGCCGGTCCTGATTATCGGCAACATGTCCGGAGCGTGCGTCAGCACCGTCACCCTGGCGTCGCCGCCATGCTTTAACAGGGCGGCGCCAAACGCGCTCTGAACGCTGGCGAAGTGCTTGAACCCCAGCTTATGCGCCTTCGCCGGGCCGATGCCTTCCGACACGATAAACACCGCCTCCCGCTCCTTGACCTGCGCCCAGGCGATCGCCAAGGCGGCGGCCACCTCGTCCTTGACCTTGCCTGCCGCCACCATGCGTCTCACCACTTCCGCCGTGCAGGAAGTCAGGTCGGTAATGTCGGCGTGGGTAACGGCAATGCCTTCATAGCACGGAGTGACAACAATCAAAGTGCCGCCGGCTTTCACCGCCAGGTCGGAGGGATAGAGCGTCTTGTGCGCCTGCCAGAATTCGAGATCGCAGGGATGAGAACTCGAGACAACGATGTCGGCCTCTTCCGGGATTTCGACCGCATACACGTCTTTCGACGCCTTCACGCCCTCGTTGAAGGCCTCTACCGTATCACCGAAGAACGCGCGCACCACCTCGCCACGGCGGTTCACGACAGTATTGAAGATCGTGCGCAGGCCGACTTGCCGGGCAATTTCGTTCATCTCCAGGCGCACCGGATTGTCTTCCACGCCAAGGTAGGAGCGCGGCGCCCGAACGCTGAGCAAATGAGTCTCCGCCGTAGTTTTCTCGCCTGACACCCCGGGCTGAACGATCTTTGCCCCGCCGGCGAAGCCCGGAATGTGGTGCGGGACGATGCTGCCGACGCCAATCTTGAAGTCGGCCTCGCAGACTTCGCGATTGATCAGGATGCGCGTTCCGCTGGCGGTCCTTCCCAGGTCAACCAGCGCGGCCGGGCTCTTGTAGTCGTGGTTCTTGATCTTGACCCTGTTCACCACTTGCTTCCCGAACTTGGCCGCGACCTCTTCCTCAGTCATGAAACGGTGGGTGCCGAGAGCGATAATGACCGTCACCTGCCCGTCGCTGATTCCTGCGGCGTTCATCTCATCGAGTAGTACGGGGATGATTTGATCGGCTGGCGTCAGCCGGGTGTTGTCGTCGGCCAGGATGACGACTTTGGCCGCCCCCTTTACCAGTTCCCGCAACGGCTTGGTCGCGATGGGATGATGGATGGCCCGCAACACCTCTTCCCGCACGTTGCTCACCGGCGCGACATCGTTTGGAGAGAACACTCCGACAAGGTTCCGCTCAGGAACTCTAAACTCCGCTTTGCCCTGACCGTAGGGAAGCTCGACCAATGCTTCTGACATCGCGTCCTCCACCTGCGCAGCCGCTTTAAGATCTCACTCAAACTTTACCGTACAGCAATTGTATGATTGGCGCACCCGGATGGGGTGAACATTTGGCGAAAGCCCGCGGCTTGCTTAGAATTATCAGGTGGGAATCCCGACCAAGCCAGCAGCCCTGTTAGAGAGCCCTTCCGATCACCTTGCCTGGGCGCATCCACTGGTCCGGCAGTGGTTTCTGGAGAGGTTTGGCTCGCCCACCGAGCCGCAAATCGAAGGCTGGCCGCCGATTCTGGCCGGCAAGCACACCCTCATCTCCGCCCCCACGGGTTCCGGCAAGACGCTGGCGGCCTTTCTGGCTTGCATCGACCGCCTGGTGCGCCGGGCGCTCGACGGCGATTTAGAGGATCGCACCCACGTCCTCTACGTTTCGCCGCTCAAGGCGCTGGGCAACGACATTCAACGGAACCTGGAAATTCCGTTGGGTGAAATCCAGGCGCTGGCCGGGCAGCAAGGGCTGCTGATGCCCGCCATTCGCGCGGCGGTGCGTACCGGCGACACGCTCATGCATGAACGCCGGGCGCTGCTCAAGCGCCCGCCGCACATTCTGGTGACGACGCCCGAGTCGCTTTACATTCTGCTCACCACGGAAAGCGGCAAGCGCGCCCTGCGCCATGTGGAGACGGTCATCGTCGACGAGATTCACGCCGTAGCCGACGACAAGCGCGGCACGCACCTGGCGCTCTCGCTGGAGCGGCTCGACCACGCCACCGGACGCGAGACCATTCGCATCGGCCTCTCGGCCACGCAGAAGCCGATCGAGTTGGTAGCCAGGTTTCTTACCGGTAGCGGCCGCCCGCAGCCGGTGATCGTCGATACCGGCCACCACCGTCAGTTCGACCTGGCAGTGGAAACCCCCGCCAGCGAGCTTGGTCCGGTGGCCAGCAACGAGATGTGGGACGAGATTTACGACCGCATAGTCGAGCTGGCCCGCCAGCATCGCTCGACCCTGGTGTTCGTCAACACGCGCCGGTTGGCCGAGCGCGTGGCCCACCACTTGGCCGAACGCATGGGCGAGGAGTTGGTCGCCGCCCACCACGGCAGCATGTCGCGCAAGCTGCGGCTGGAGGCCGAGCGCCGGCTGAAGGAAGGCGCGTTGCGCGTGCTGGTGGCGACCGCTTCGCTGGAGCTCGGCATCGATGTCGGCAGCATCGACCTGGTTTGCCACGCCGGTTCGCCACGCTCGATTGCGGTCATGTTGCAGCGCGCCGGCCGCGCGGGCCACTGGCGCGGAGCTATTCCCAAGGCGCGCATCTTCGCCACTACGCGCGACGAGTTGATCGAATGCGCCGCCCTGGTGCGTGCCATCCGCCAGCACGATCTCGACCGGCTCAGGATTCCAGAAGCGCCGCTCGACATTCTCGCCCAGCAGATCGTAGCTGCCTGCGCCGCCGACGAGTGGGACGAAGACGAGCTGTTTGCGCTGGTCAGGCGCGCCTATCCATATCAGGACCTCAGCCGGCACGAGTACGAGCGCGTTCTAGAGATGCTCTCCGAGGGCATATCCGCGCGGCGCGGACGCTACGGCGCATATCTGTTTCGCGACCAGGTCAACCATCGTCTGCGCGCCCGGCGCGGAGTGCGGCTGGCGGCGGTGACCAGCGGAGGGGCCATTCCGGAAACGGCGCTGTTCACCGTGGTTTCCATGCCTGAAGGCACGGTGGTGGGCACGGTAGACGAAGACTTCGCCGTGGAAAGCAATGCCGGCGACATAATGCTGCTGGGCAATACTTCGTGGATGATCCGCCGCGTGGAAGCCGCCTCGGGGCGGATGATCGTGGAAGACGCTCACGGCGCGCCGCCCAGCGTTCCGTTCTGGCGCGGCGAGGCGCCGGCACGCACCGCCGAGCTGAGCGAGCATGTGGCCGCCATCCGCCAGATGGTGAGCGACCTGACGCCGAACCTCGCGCCTCAACCCCAGCAGGCGCAACCGCAGCGCTTGCTGGGGGCCCCGACCGGTGTCGAGCGGCCCGGCGGCGGAGATCGCCCGCCGTTATCGGCGAATCCGGAAGCGCGGCGCGCGCTCGAGTGGCTGAAAGCAGAGTGCGGGCTCGACGATAGCGCCGCCGAGCAACTGATCGAGTATGTGGTTGCCGGACGCGCTGTGCTGGGCGCGGTTCCCACGCGGCAGACGGTGATCGCCGAGCGCTTTTTCGACGAAGGCGGCGGAATGCAGTTGGTCATCCACGCGCCCTTCGGCGGGCGCATCAACAAGGCCTGGGGACTGGCGCTGCGCAAGCGTTTCTGCCGCTCCTTCAATTTTGAATTGCAGGCGGCGGCCACCGACAACGGCATCAACATCGCCCTGGCCGAGCAGCACAGCTTTCCGCTGGCCGATGTCTTCCATTTCCTGCAGCCAGAATCGGTCAAGGAGGTGCTGGAGCAGGCGGTGCTCACCGGCTCTCCCGTCTTCCAGACGCGCTGGCGCTGGGACGCCAATCGCTCGCTGGCCCTGCTGCGCTTCCAGGGAGGCAAGAAGGTTCCGCCGCAGATTCAGCGCATGCGCGCCGACGATCTGCTGGCCTCGGTCTTCCCCGATGTTGCCGCCTGCCCGGAAAATCTCGAAGGCGAAATTCGCATTCCCGACCATCCCCTGGTGAGTGAGGTTATGAAAGATGCGCTCACCGAGGCAATGGACATCGACGGGCTGACGGAGGTGCTGCGCCGGATTCGCGCGGGCGAGATTCGCACTGTGGCTGTCGATACGCCAGTGGCATCGCAGTTCTCGCACGAGATTCTGAACGCGAACCCCTACGCGTTTCTCGACGATGCTCCGTTGGAGGAGCGCCGCGCGCGCGCCGTACAGATGCGCCGCACCCTGCCGGAGAGCGTGCTGCGCGAAGTGGGCGGGCTCGATCCCGCCGCCATCGAGCAGGTGCGGGACGAGGCCATGCCCGACGTGCGCGACGCCGACGACCTGCACGACCTGCTGCAAACGCTGGTGATCTTCCCTGCTCACATCGCGTTTGCCGGATGGGAGAAACTCGCTGGCAAGTGGGAACCCGAGCTGATGTCGCTGATCGCGAACCGGCGCGCCGCGCGGGTGCACCTGCCACCCCAGCAGGCACAAACAGAGCGTCTGCCGTCGGCCCCGGCCAATAGCGGCGGGCGCGAGTACTGGGTGGCGTCCGAGCGCGCTCCGGAGTTCCGCACGCTGTTCCCGCAAGCCCGATTCGAGCCCGAGCCGCCGGCTATCGCGAAGGATGGCGTTGTCGCCGAACACGCGCTTGATCGTGGGTTGCTCGGCTGGCTGGGCCATATAGGTCCGATCACAGCGGCAGAGCTGCACGCAGCTCTCGGGCTTGAGCTGCGCGAGATCGAAACGTCGCTGTTGCGCCTGGAGGCGACCGGGGCGATCCTGTGCGGCCACTTCAGAAACGCGGCCAGCGATGCGGACCTGGAGTGGTGCGACCGGCGTCTGCTGGCGCGCATTCATCGGCTGACCGTCAGCCGGCTGCGCAAGCAGGTAGAGCCGGTTACGCCGGCGCAGTTCATGCGCTGGCTGTTGCGCTGGCAACACGTCGCTCCGGGAACGCAGCTCAGCGGCGAACGTGGACTGCTGGAGGCGATACGGCAACTGCAGGGGTTCGAGATTCCGGCCAGCGCATGGGAGCGGCAGATCCTCGCCCGGCGCGTGCGCGACTATGATCCGGAGACGCTTGACCGTCTGTGCCTGGGCGACGCGGTGGGGTGGGGCAGGCTCTCGCCGCATCCGGCAACGATCGAAGCCTTTGGGGAAGCGCACGATCCCTCCGCCAGTCGAGCAAGCGTAAACGGCGCGGGGAACGCAGCAGGTGAGACGAGGCGCACACGGCGGGTGGCGCCGACCTCGGCGGCTCCGATCACCTTCTTCCTGCGCGAGGAGTGCGAGTGGATGCAGCCTCGGCAGCAGAGCGAGGAAGAGACAAAAGGGCTTTCCCCGGCAGCCGATGACGTCCTGCGCTTCCTCCGGCGGCGGGGCGCATCGTTTTTCCCGGAGATTGTGCGCGGCACCGCCCGGCTGAAGGCCGAAGTCGAGACCGGACTGTGGGAGCTGGTGGCCGCCGGATACATTACCGCCGATGGCTTCGACAATCTGCGTTCATTGATCGATCCGCGCCGGCGGGCGGGTCACGGCAGCGGACGCTGGGCGCGTCCCCGCCACGCCTTGGGACGCTGGTCGCCGCTGCACACCACCGAACCGGTCGAGCGCAACCACCAGGTGGAGGCCGCCTGCTGGATGCTGCTGCGGCGCTACGGAGTGGTCTTCCGCGAGCTGCTTGCCCGCGAAAGCGGACTGCCACGCTGGCGCGAGCTGCAGGTGGCCATGCGGCGGCTGGAAGACCGTGGCGAGATTCGCGGCGGCCGCTTCGTCGCTGGATTCATCGGCGAGCAGTTTGCCTTGCCGGTAGCGGTGGAGTCGCTGCGCGAACTGCGGAGGCTTTGCACCCCAGCAAGCGCGAAAACGGCGCTTGCCGGGGACCCCGGGGAGCTGAGCCAGGGGGAGCATGCGGTGCCCGAGACGGTCACGGTTTCGGCCGCCGATCCGTTGAATCTGGCCGGCATCATCGTTCCCGGCGAGCGCATCCCCGCAATTTCGGGACGCTGCCTGACCCTGCGCGACGGAGTTCCCGGCGAAGAGCCG
>JBEKQR010000001.1:0-40250 GCA_049519515.1 Candidatus Korobacteraceae bacterium | reverse complement strand
CTAATGAAATGGGAGTTCCCCCGGCTCTGCCGGGGAGGCATCCGAAGTTTGACAAATACGGGAGTCCATCCAAGAAACTCCTGACGTGAGCCGCGAAGCACACGCAAAGGAGAATCTGGATGGACGAATATGAAAGCTTAAGCCACTCCAAATGGGAGTGCAAATACCACGTGGTGTTTATCCCCAAGGGGCGGCGGAAGACGTTGTACGGGAATCTACGAAAACATTTGGGAGAGGTGTTTCGGAAGTTGGCGGAACAGAAGGAAAGCCGTATTGAGGAAGGGCATCTGCACCCGGATCACGTGCACATGATGATCTCGATACCGCCGAAGTACGCGGTGGCGCAGGTGATTGGGTTTATCAAAGGGAAGAGCGCGATCCACCTGGCGCGAGTGTACGGCGGGCGGAAGCAGAATTTTGCCGGGCAGAACTTCTGGGCGCGGGGATACTTTGTGTCTACGGTAGGGCGGGATGAGGGATTGATCCGCGAGTATATCCGCATGCAAGAGGTAGAGGAGAAGCGCCTGGATCAGCTTGATATGTGGCGCTGAGGAGCCACCTTATGTGGCGCTGAGGAGCCACCTTCAGGTGGCCAACAACAACGGGGCCGCGTTAGCGACCCCGCCAGCCGCTTTGAGCGGCTCACAACCTAAAGCCCCCGGCTCTGCCGGGGGATTAATTACTGTTGTGCAACTGGCGACCAATGAGCTGAACAAAGTCGTAGTGGGACAGGAACCGCTCATCAGACAAGCGCTGGCCACCTTTCTTTGTGGCGGGCACGGGCTGATCGAAGGTGTTCCTGGAGTCGCCAAAACGCTTACCGTAAAGTGCATGGCGCATGTGCTGAACCTCGGCTTTCGCCGCGTGCAGTGCAACTCGGACCTGATGCCTGCGGACATCATCGGCACCAACGTCTTCGATGCCAAGCTGGCCGACTTTCGGGTGCACAAAGGACCGCTGTTTACCGAGTTGCTGCTGGTCGATGAGATCAACCGTATGCCTCCACGCACGCAAGCCGCCCTGCTCGAGGCAATGGAAGAGCGCCAGGCGACCATCGACGGGGTGAGTTATCCGTTGCCGCCGTGCTTTACGGTCTTCGCAACGCAGAACCCGGTGGAGTTCGAAGGCACGTATCCCCTGCCTGAGGCGCAATTGGACCGTTTTCTGTTGAAAATTTCCGTCCACTATCCCGATCTGGGTTCGGAGTTGAAGATCCTCAATGAGCACAGCGCCCGCTTGGATTCCCGCAACCTCGAGAACCTCGGTCTCAGTTCCATCGACCCCGAGGCACTGCAACTTGCCCGTCAGCTGGTTGTGGAGGTAACCGTCGAGCCGGGACTTACCGAATATGTTGCCCGGCTGGTCCGCAAGACCAGGGAATGGCCCGCGATCAGGCTGGGAGCAAGTCCGCGAGCGGCCATTGCAGTACTGCGGGTCGCGAAGGCTTTTGCCGCCATGGAAGGCCGCGATTTTCTGATTCCCGACGACGTGAAGTCTGCCGCCCGCTGCTGTTTGCGCCATCGCATCCTGCTCAATCCCGAGGCGGAGCTGGAAGGCGTCACTCCGGATGAGGCGTTGGAGCAGGTGATCCGCTCGGTGGAGGTGCCGAAGTGAGGGCCGGCTCATTGCAACAGGCGAGTACGCGAGCCGGCGGGGTGAAATATGGATGGCTGCCTTTCGCCGCCGGCCGCCGGCTCTTCGCCTTGCTGTGCGCCGGCCTGCTCTTTGTGCCTCTGATGTTCGTGTCCTCAAGTTTCGGATGGGTTTTGCTCGCCTGGAACGGTTTGGTGGCGTTGCTCTATTCGGCTGATCTGCTCCGGCTGCCTGCAGCGGGTAAATTGAGTATCGAACGCAGCCTGGGTGGCGCGCTGAACCAGCTTCAGCCGTCCTATGTCACGCTGACTATCGCCAATGCCTCCGGGAGCGTTCTTCACTGCTCGCTGATTGACGATGTTCCGCAGTCGCTGGCTCCGCTGCCGGCGGAGTCCTCGGTGAACCTGCCCGCGAATGGGGCCGCCTCGCTCCGCTACGAGATTTGCCCGTCCCAGCGTGGCGACAGTGCGTTCGGAAGGGCCTACGTCCGCTACGAAAGCGGGTTGCGGATTGCGCAGAGGTGGGCTGCATTCGAGCTCGAAGGCAGCGTGCGTGTCTATCCCGCGCTCGAAAAAGGCCGGCAACAGGCGGTCCTGCTGCGCAGCCGCCAGATGGAGCTGCAAAGGCGAACGGCAAGGCAGCGGGGCCACGGACGCGAGTTCGAAAGCCTGCGTGAGTTCCAGCCTGGCGACGAGCGCCGCGATATCTGCTGGACGGCAACGGCGCGAAGATCGAAGCTGGTGACCACCCTGCGCCAAAGTGAGCGCAGCCAGACGGTCTGGGCGGTGATCGATTGCGGACGGCTGATGCGGGCGCGCCTGGATGGCCGTTCAAAGCTCGACTATGCCGCGGAAAGCGCCATCCGCCTCGCCCAGCTTGCCAATTACGGCGGCGACTCCGCCGCTATGCTCGCTTACGGCCAGCGTATTCAGCAGCGCCGGTTGCCGGGAAAAGGAAACCAGCACCTGCACGAGATGCTGGATCAGCTTGCTCTGCTGCAGGAAGAGAGTGGCGAGGCGGACCATCTTCACGCCGCCGGAACGTTGCTTTCGATCCAAAAGCGTCGGGCCATGATCGTGTGGATCACGGATCTCGCCGACCTTGCCATCACGCCCGAAGTGGTCGCGGCCGCGCTCCAGGCAAGCAACCGGCACCTGGTTGTGGTGGCCGTGCTTGGCCAGCCCGACATGATGCGGATTATCGATACCGCGCCGGCCACAGCCGGGCAGACCTTCCTCTACGCCGCCGCCTCGGAGACAATTCGCAGGCGCGAGCTTACGCTAGCCCGCTTGCGGCGCGGCGGCGTGCACGCGATCGAAGTGAATGCGCCTCAGCTTACCGGAGCCGTGCTGAACAAGTATCTCGAGGTTAAGCAGAAGAACCTGCTTTGACGCGTACACCCGAGGAGATCCATGTCAGCAACGCGGAAAACAGCGCCGCGCCCAGGGCAAATCTGATCGCCGGATTCCAGGCAAGCGGCGACACGAAACCCTCGATGATGCCGGCGACAACCAGCAGCGGGATGGTTCCCAACTCCAGTTTCACCGCCTCGGTTCCGGCCAGCCGGAGCGATTCGCGCCGGCTCAGCGTTCCGGGAAAGAGAAGCCCCGTGCCGAGTCGTAAACCGGCCGCTCCTGCCAAAAAGATTGAAGGAATCTCGAGGCTTCCATGCGCGACCACGAAGCTCCAAAGCGAGAGCGACATGCCGTGCATCCCGCATGACGCCCCCACTACGCCCAGCAGCAATCCGTTGAATGCGATCATGTAAAGAGTGCCCAGGCCCGCTGTCACCCCCATGGCGAAGGTTGCAAAGCATACGGCGAGGTTGTTGGTCATAATCTCGCTGGAGGCCAGAGGTTTGATGGCGACGATCGACTGCGTCCACATCTCGTGCCGTTCAATGCTTTCGATCATCCCGGGGCCGAGCACCTGCAGGGCAAAGTCCGGATTATGCAGCGTCTGGAGCACACCGGCCACTCCGCACAGGAGGAACACGGCCATGACCACGGCTATGTAAGGCCGCATGCGCCAGACGAGCACGGGCCAATCCCTGGCAAAAAATCCGACGAGTCTGCGAGGACTGGTCTTCTTGCCCAGGTAGATGATACTGTGAGCGCGGCCCAGCAGTTGGTTCAGATAGCGCGAATAATGCGCGCCAGTGGCGTCCTGTCGCAGAATAGACAGGTCTGCTGCAATCTGGCGATATAGGAGCCCGAATTGACGGAGCTCGGAGCGGGTGAGGTTCGCCGTTCCGCGGCTGCCACACTGCCTGATCAACGCCTCAAGCTGTTCCCAGTGAGGCTTTCGCGTTTCGAGCCAGAAGTTTGAGATCATAGACTCGTGACCGTTCCGAAGAAGCTTAGCATCGACACCCCGGAGCAGATCAATCTGGAATACGAGCTGGCAGGTCCCGGCAGCCGTTTCATGGCACTTTTCGTGGACCTGATGATCCAGCTGCTTGCCATGATCTGCCTTGTGATCGTGCTGGTGATCGCGGGAGTGGCGGTGAACCCGTTCCGCGGTAGCCGCACCTGGGTGCTCGCCTTGTTCGTGTTGTCAGCCTTCTTCATGCACTGGGGATACTTCGTGCTCTTTGAGATCTTCTGGAAAGGGCAGACGCCAGGCAAGCGGCAGGCCGGAATCCGCGTCATGAATGAGAGAGGCCGCGAGGCGTCGGCGTATGAAGCCATAGCGCGAAATCTCCTTCGGGCAGTCGATTCGCTTCCCGGCCTTTACGCCCTGGGGGCTGTGGTGATGTTTCTCAGCCCGCAGTACAAGCGAATTGGAGACTACGTGGCCGGAACCATTGTCGTCCACGATCGCCGGCCTGAAGAGGGCTCGATTTTCTTCAACACAGGCAAGGGCGAGGTTGCGGACGCGATCAATTACGCCGCTCTGAGCCCAAACGAGGTGGAACTGATCGAAACGTTCCTGCAGCGAAGGGTCGACCTGGCGCTGGAGGTGCGCCAACGGACAGCAGCCAAGCTGGCCACGCATCTGCGTGAAAAGTGCGCCGTTCCTGAAGGTTCCTGTCCGGACAATGAGGACCTGCTCGAAATTCTTGTGCGCGGATTCCGTCGAGGCGCTCGATTCTATTCGCGATAGCATACAGTCCCAGCCCGGCCTGCTCGTATGTTGTTCCTGTGGCGATTGCGTTCCGGAACGGACGCGCTGCTCTGGCCGGTCACGCTGCAGCGATTTGACGCCACGTGCATCTAAAAGAGAGCTGTGCCGGTTCCCGCAAACTGTCGCTCTCGAGGACTGCGCGTGCGCTTACCTGTGGCAAAAGACGATATTGCGATTCAGAGTTCCCTTCAGCGCGGGCTGATACGAACATGCATATTTGTCCTATCGGTTTGCACCGCTGCCATTGCCGTGCCATTAACGGATGAGCCGCTGGATACGGGCTACCGCGAGATGTACAACCTGGAGTTTTCGACAGCGCACGATACATTCCGTTCCTGGCAGCAGTCGCATCCGGAAGATCCCATGGGATACGTTTCTGACGCGGCCGCATATTTATTTTCCGAATTCGACCGCCTCCACGTTCTCGAGGTCGAGCTGTTCACCGACGACAAGAAGTTCGCGTCGCGCCACAAACTGGCGCCGGATCCGGCCGTTAAAGCGGCTTTCGACAAGGACCTTGCCATTTCGGACCAGTTGGCCTCCCGCATGCTCGCTGTCTCTGCCGGGAGCGAACAAGCGATGTTCGCGCAGATTCTTGCCAACGGGCTTCGCGGGGATTACGCGGCCATGATCGAAAAGCGGAACCTTGCCGGTCTTAGCTACATGAAGAGCTCGCGCAGCATCGCCGAGAAGCTGCTGGGGCGCAATCCGCAATACTACGACGCCTATCTCGCAATCGGAGTGGAGAACTACCTGCTCGGCGTGACCCCGGCGCCGGTTCGATGGCTGCTTCGTTTCAGCGGCGCCGAGACCAACAAGCAGGAAGGGATCAAGCGGCTGCGGCTCACCGCCAGCAACGGTCACTATCTTGCTCCGTATGCGCGCCTGCTACTGGCTGTCGCCGCCCTGCGTGACAAAGATGCGGCCGGCGCTCGCGCGCTGCTCGAAGACTTGTCGCGGGAGTTTCCCCACAACCATCTCTATGCGACGGAGCTTGCCCGGCTGGCGCGCTAGCAGCTTCCGTGCGGCCAGTGCTCGCAACACTTGCCGGAGCCTGTCTGCCCGATACCGATTGAGACACCCCGATGCGCGCGGTCCCGGCAACATTGATCCGTACCTTGTCATCCACGCGCAGAATGAATGTGCTGGGGTTCTTCATGCCCCAGGCAACATAGGGAACCAGGAACTCGGTTCGGAGGGAAACCATGCCGCCCGAAATCGTCACCGGAACCGACAGCATCATGTCGTGGTCCGCGCCGTGTATGCGGAAAAGCCCCTGAACGTTCAGAGTGGCATTCCCATCAGCGGGCAGCGTGCCGCTCACGTGCGTCGGGTTGAACACGATATCGGGGTAACGGCCGGTCTGCAGTACATCGCGTTTCATCTTGCGGTCGCGAGCATTGTTGCCGCTATTGCCGCTGGCCGCATCCACCACCAGAGCGCCGCTTGCCGTTCCGGTTACGCGGTCGAAACGGATTTCGCCGCTCTTGAGGCGGAAGCTTCCGTGCACGGTGTGAAGGAGGCTTCCGAGGGTGAAGTCGACCTTTGTTGTCGCCGGGTCGAACTGCACAACTTCCTGCTCCGCGGCCGAAACCGCGGCGCCACCGGCTCCCAGGACGAGAAATAGCAACAGCCCATTGCGCAGCGAATGCCTCAGTGAATTCATTGGTCCTCCGCGGATCACGCCGCCAGCAACTGCCACCCGAGCGAAAGTGTGCTTCGCAGGCCAAACTCGATGGGCGATGTCGCACCCGCGTGAAAGGCACGCAGGCGCGTGAAAAGGTCCGGCTCGGCGTTAAAGGCGCGGAAGACGCGGCGGCGAAAACCGGAATGATTGTCCATGGCAAGCATTAATCCGCCCATGAGTCGCGGAATTCGGGCAATACGGCGATGGGCCTCCTGGTACGAGAGAAGCGAGTCCGTGCGCATCGCCTGCGCCAATGCGATGGCTTGTTGAAACGCCAGCGAAAGTCCCTGGCCGGTTATGGCGTCGACAGAACCGGAGGCGTCTCCAATCAGGGCGACGCGGTTCCGCTGCACGGCTTTGAACCGGCGCGTTGTCGTTATTCCGCCGGTCGTTCTGGTCGCAATTTCCAGGCCGCTCAACCGGCCGGCCAAGGCGGGAAATGATGGAAGTGCCTCGTCGAAGCGCAGCCCGGCAATACGGGTGAGAAGAGCAACGCCAACCTGTTCTGCGGAAACCGGAGTGACGTACATCTGTCCCACGTCGCTCCAGTACACTTCGACGAACTCCGACCACGGCGCGACTCGATAGTGGCGGCGAAAGCCGAAACGCCGTCGCACGCGCCCCCAAGGCCGGCTCAATCCAGCCATCTTTCGCAGTTGAGAATTCTCGCCATCGGCGCAGACCAGCCAGCGTGAGCGGATCTTTTGCCCATCGATGATGATTTCGTTGGAAAGATGCGAGATGCGCGCACCCCAGTGCATCGCCACGCCGGAATCCGCGGCTCGATCAATAAGAGCCTGGTGCAGTACGGTGCGGCGAACGCCGATGCCGCTGCCATCGGGAAAGCGCGCGTCTGCCTGGCCGGCGGCATCCAGAAAGCGAATACCTTCAAAGCGCGCCACCGCGGAAGGGCGCAGCGAAATGCCCAGGCGTTTAAGTTGAGCCACTCCATCAGGCGTGATGCCCTCGCCGCAGGTTTTGTCGATGGGCGGCGTCGCGCAATCAACGACTCTCACGTCGAAGCCGGCTTGCCTGCACGCGATTGCGGCCGCAAGCCCGGCAGGACCGCCTCCGATAACGAATACTTCTGTCTCGCACATAGGTTGATGCATGGTCACCACCGCGGCGGCACGAGTTCGGCACAAAAGCCCGGCCCTGTTGCCGCCAGAATGCTGCCCTCAGATGGGTGGCGCAGCCTCATGAACTCCTCCAACACTAAGATTACGGAAACTCAGGAAATGTTTCCGGCTTCGCGCAGGCAGCTCCGCGCATCGCGAACTCCTCCGGCTGCTATTCCATTCGATGGCGTCACTGCCAATGCGGGCGGGAAATTTATTCGTGATGCGGTTTATCTTGCAAATTCAGTGATCAGCAGTACAATGCCTGGGATCACGATTCACCCACATCATTTATAGGTTCTTTGTCTAGCTTTCGGCTCAACCGGAGAAAAGGGGTGCGTGGAGAATGGTAGAGGGAAAGAAGGGATACCGCTGGTGGGTAATTCTATTGCTTTTTTTAGGCACGTTTGTGAATGCGGTGGATCGCGGCAGCCTCGGGGTTGCGGCTCCTTCGATCATGAAGGAGCTACATCTTAATCCGGCAATGATGGGTGTGGTACTCTCCTCATTTTTCTGGACCTACTTTGCTATGAATATCCCCTCCGGGGTGCTGGCCGACAGATTCGGCGCCAAAGCCACTCTGGGATGGGCCGCGTTCATTTGGTCTTTCCTCTCGGCGGTGACGGGGGCCGCGCAGAACTTCGTTCACCTGGTCCTGTGCAGGATCGGAGTTGGTGCCGGCGAAGCAGCCATACAGCCGTGCAATGTGAAGGTTGTAAAGGCTGTTTTCCCGACCGAAGAGCGCGGGACCGCGATTGGCATCTTCAACGCTGGTATCCGCCTCGGACTAGCTGCCGTGCCGGTGCTGATGGCCTATCTCATCCACTGGCACAGTTGGCGCATGGCGTTTTACCTCACCGGAATTGGCAGCTTGCTATGGGTGGCGCTTTGGGTCATCTTCTACAAGCAACCTGCGGCGAGCGCGCAAACGGAAGGCGCAAGCAAACAGAAGATACCGTGGCTGGAGCTGCTGAAGCACCGCTCCATCATCGGCCTCATGATGTGCAAGTTTTTTCAGGAATATTTATACAACATGTTCATTACCTGGTTGCCCGGTTACCTGGTAATGGGACGCGGCTTTACGGTGCTGAAGATGGGATGGTACGCCGCCCTTCCCTGGGTCGTCACCTTTTGCGCCCTGCCCTTGATCGGGCTGTTTTCCGACACCTTGATCAAACGGGGCATGAGCGTGACCGCATCGCGCAAGGGGATGATTGTCGTAGGCCAGCTCATAGCCTCATGCGTGGTATTCGCTCCCTATGTAGACAGCGCGAACACGGCCGTGGTCCTGCTCGTTATTGCCCTGGTGTTCGAGTCCGGAGCAAGCACTGTTTTGTGGGCCGCCTGTGCCGAAATTGCGCCCGTGAACACCTCGGCTTCAGTCTCCGGGATTATGAATACGGCAGGCGCGGTGGCTGGGATTGTGTCGCCAATCGTCACCGGGGTTCTGCTGAAATGGACGGGTAATTTCCAGCGGGCATTTTCCGTGGCCAGCCTGATGATCGTCTTCGCGGCCCTCTCGATGTGGTTTGTTGTCGGCAAGGTCGAGCAGATCGTATTGCCAACCAAGACCGAGGCCGGTGCGGCGGGTCGGGCGTGAAGGGAAAGGTGGACCTTGCTGGAGCAGACCGCCTCAATGTCCACCTGGTGGATGCGGCTCCATAAAGCCCACAACTTTTTCCTTTGGAGGGGTTTGTATTAGCGAGCATCGAGGTATCAGATATGCTGAAGAAAATGACACTTGCGCTATTCGCTCTGGCCTTTGCCATAGCGCTTATCACTCCGGCAAAGGCTAATGGCCAGGTGGTGGTCGGAGTGGGTGCGGCTCCGTTGGTTCCCGGCCCGGCGTACGGGTACGTAGCCGTACAACCGCGCCCATATGTATACGTGGCTCCGCCGTACGTCACGTACGCTCCGCGCTACCCATATCCTTACGTCTATCCGGGCCGTGTTTTTGTTGGTAGACGAGAGTACCTGAGACCGTACGCCTACCGGTATGCAGGACCGCGTGGATACGAGTGGCGGCGGTGAGGCGCTCACGTCGCCTTTGCTTGAGCCCCTCGGTCAGTCCGGCCTGAGGGGCTTTACCTTTGCTGCCAGTTCGGAAAACAGTTTGTAGCCAGCAATCCTAAAAGGCTGTCTTGCCAGCCTCCTTCCGTGCCGCCCAGCGTTGTCTGCGGACAGTCTCTTCCGAACGTAAGGATAAAAGCCAGCGTTTCCGCCAGCTCTTTGGCAAGGACGCATGTTCCGGGTTGCGCGTACAATCCCCTATATGGAAACGGTTTTTCACATAAATCCGCTTCTCGCCCTGGTTATTGCGCTGCTGTTTGCATCGATTGCTGCCAGCGGCAGGTTAAGCCTTAATGCCACGAATATTCTGCTCTTCGTAGCTTGGGGAGCAGGGGTTTTTGCGGTTGTGCAATCTGGAATGAGAGACCGCCACCTGAAAATTGCTGCCGAATGCGGGGTCGGAGTTTTGGCCCTGCTAATAAGTTACTGGGCAACTCAGCGCCACCGCAGAAAGTCGTCCCCATCCAATAAACGGTAATCTCCGGAGTTCACCAGAATCTGCCCGATTAGATCGCCGCACAATACCGGCAGGCGCTGGCCTTCTCCCGGCCGGGCGAGCCTTGATTAGCGCAGAGAGACGACCACGCAAAGCGCCCAATAGAAAAAGGCCAGCGTCCCCGCTGGCCTCACCGAAAACAGCATCCCGCCTACTTCTTTGGCGGCACGATTGCATCCTTTGTAGCCTTCGCCAAATAGAACTTCGCCACGGTCTTCGCCTTGATTTTGATCGGCTGTCCCGTCTGCGGATTGCGCCCCATGCGGGCTTTCCGCTGCACTTTCTTCAGCCGCCCCAGGCCGGGGAGCACGAAAACGCCGGTCTTTTTGGCCTGCGCCACCGCCAGCTCCGCCAAGTACGCCAAAAACGCCGCTGACTGCTTGTTGGTGATTTCGTTTTCTTCGGCCAGAAGCCTAACCAGCTGGGTCTTGGTCATCGTTGCCATTAACGTCCTCCTTGCGATATTTGGAATAATTCTCCCTTTGTAATCCACATTCGCACGAACGCGGCCAAGGCTGCAAGTGCATTTTTAGGGCTTTTTCTCGCAGCCGCCCTCACGCCGCAACGCGCCAGCATGCGGATATTTTACCCGAATAATCTGATCTGACCTCGGCCAGAATCTCACTACCTCCATCAGCCCCTGCCTTGACATCGCCGAGCGGTTGAGGTAAAAAACACACACAATTCTCAAGCTGCCTTAATGCGCTAGAGCTTGTTTCAAAAATAGTGCTTTGAAAGGGCGTGGCTTCGCGGGGTCCCCAGCAAGTCCGCATTTGACTTGCTGGGGTGCCTTGAGCCACGCCGTCCAGAGCCAACAAAAATGTGGGCTTTAGCCCCTGAGGGAACACGCCTTATTCCCCGGGAATGTTTTTGAAACAAGCGCTAGCAAGTGTTTCGCCAAGGAGAAACGGTGGCCAACCCTCAGGTATTATTGGTTTCTACCGGTGGTACTATCTCATCCAAGTTCGACCCGGCAAAAGGCTATTCACCGGCCCTGACCGGTGCTGATTTCCTGGCAGATTTCCCAGCCCTGCGAGAGCTTGCCGATATTGAGATAATTCAGCCCTGTAACGTCCTGAGTTTCGCCTTATCACCCGTAACGGTGATGCAGATTGTGAGCGCGGCGAAAGAAAAAGTGATGCAAGAGGGCTTCGCCGGTGTGGTCGTCACCCAGGGAACCGCTACCTTGGAAGAAACCTCCTACCTCGCCGACCTCTTGTGGGATGTTGATGCGCCGCTGGTGTTTACCGGCTCCATGCTGAATTCTTCCGAAAGAGATTGGGATGGCCCGAGGAACATAATGAATTCAGTTATGGTAGCCATTAGCACAGAGGCGCGTGGCAAAGGTGTGACTATTTGCCTGGGCGGAGAAATTCATGCGGCACGGGACGCGACAAAGATTCACAAGACCAGCCTGGCTCCGTTAGCCTCGCTTAATACCGGCCCTTTGGGCATGGTGATCAACAAAAGAGACGTTGTTTTCCATCGAGCGCCGTTAAGAAGAAAAACCTTTCACGCCCAGACTCTGGAAATGGCAATCGACATTATCAAAGTCGGAATTGGCGATGATGCGCGTCTTCTGGACGCCTCGATTGCCAGCGGGGCGCGTGCCATTGTCTTAGAGGCGTTTCCGGGCGGAGGCGGCGTTACCCCCGAAATCATGGCTGCCGTGAGGCGGGCAAGACTTAGAGATTTTATTTTCGTGATGGCGCCGCGCTCCCCAATTGGCTCATCCCTCTCGGGGGCCGGCGGAGGCTGCGGGCCTTTCGACCTGAGGCAATGCGGGGTCATAACCGCAGGCGACCTTACGGCGACAAAGGCAAGAATTGTCCTGATGATTGCGCTGCCTCTAACAGGCAATCTCGACCAACTTCGCGACACGTTCAGGGAGATCGCACCCTAATGGAAGGAGCGGCAATGTTTGATACCGTTATCTCAGGCGCTCAGCTGGTATTTCCTGGTGGCCCGATTTATGCGGGGAACATTGGTATAAGCGCCGGGAAAATCGCGGCAATTACCAGCCGTGATGTCCCGCTGGAAGGCAAACACAAAATTGATGCTACCGGGAAGCACCTTTTCCCCGGAGTCATCGAGCCACACTCCCACTTGGGTATCGGGTGTGGCGCTGAAGAGCTTGATATCGAGACTAAAGCCGCTGCCCAGGGCGGTGTGACCACGGTCTTGTTCTTTCTCCGCCAGCCCACCCCCTACGAGCCGATTTATGCGGAGGTAAAAGCACTTGGCGAAGAGAAATCGGTCATCGATTTTTCCTTCCACATTGTGCTGATGACGGACGAGCACCTGCAATCGATCCCCAAGTATATCCACGAGTTCGGTGTCACTTCGTTTAAGTTTTACCTGACCTACCGTGGACGAGACGCAAGAATGGCGGGCTTTGGCGGCCAGATGATGGAGTTTCCCGGTATTGACGACGGCTTCATGCTCGATTGCTTCAAGGCCATCGCTCAACACCCCAAAGCCATCGTGATTGTCCACGCGGAAGACATTGAAATCGTAAACAGGGCCAAGAAGCGTCTGATGGACGCGGGCCGGGACGATATGGAAGCGTGGGCCCTTTCCCGGCCGGTTTTTGCAGAAGTCGAGGGCGTTCGCAGGGCCCTGTCCTTTGCGCAGGAAGCTGGTTGCAGTATTAACATCCTGCATCTCACGTCCAAAGCTGCCCTGAAAGAAGCCGTCTCATTTAAGAACGGAAATTCGCGGATGTTTGTCGAAGTATGTCACCCGTACCTGGTTCTGAACGAAGAGACAGGAAGAACGAATCTATATAAGGTACGCCCTCCGCTTCGCAAGCCTGAGGACAACGAGGAACTCTGGCGTGGAGTGCAAGATGGCAGGGTGTACACGATTGGCTCCGACCACGTTCCCAGAAAGCTGGCGCAGAAGATGGGCACGGTGTGGAGTCCGGCTGCCGGTGCTGCCGGGACGCCCTTCATCCTGCCTATCGTGTTGACTGAAGGCCACTACAAGCGGGGTATAAGCCTTTCGAGAATAGCAGAGGTTCTGTCGTTAAATCCTGCAAAGCTCTACAGCCTCCCATCCAAGGGCGATTTGAAGATTGGCTATGACGCTGATCTCGTCATTGTTGACTTGAACAAGGAATATCAGCTTAGTGCAAAGTCAATCAAGCAATTTAGCGACTACATCATCTACGAGGGAATGAAGGTCAAGGGCTGTCCTGAGATGACCATGGTGAGGGGGAAGGTGGTCGCCGAAAACGGCGCCATAAAGTCTAACGATGGTTGGGGACGATTTGTATCCCGATAAGCAGACAGCAGAGCTGCGCGCAGGCTTACTTCCTGTTAGGAAGTAAACCATGCCGGTCTGGGGGATCAAACCAAGGAAGAAGAACTGACGGCGCACTCCCGCCTGATCGGCCCCGGCAAGCGCTCACCCGGCGAACGGGCACGGCGTTTGGGTCGGCGGTCTCGACCAGCTTATGTCGGTCGCTCCCAATGGAAGATAAATTCCGCCCGAAACTGGGCGGTTCTTTGATTCGTTTCATCCGGCGCAATCGCTCTAAGTTCGGCCTGGTCTGAATTTGTCCTTCCGCCGCGAACATGTTCAGGCGACCGCTTTTCGCCTTGCCTTGTGAACAAGGTGAATGGCGCGGTGACGATGATCTGCCCTTACATACAGCGACGATGAGCATCGGCTGCACAGCCATACGGCTTTTTGCTTGGTATCTGCAGGCAGTCCCCACAGTTCCGGGTTGTCGATTGGAAAGACTGACAGCTCTCCCTCACCTAAACGTCTGAACTCTGCTTTGCAATCTGGATTTGCACAGATGTTTACGGCAAATTCTTGGATCAAGACCTGGCTCTCCAAACCAAAAATGCGCTGCCGTCATAAACCTGACGCCTTATAGTTTGGATGGTGAGCAGGGCCGAGTAGATTCATCTATTTACCGCTAATTCCGAAGCCGGCAATTTGTTGCCGCGGGACTCTTGAGCCCTATTTCATAACTGATCCCTTGAAAGGGCATGGCTTTAAGCGATGCCGTCAGGAGCAAGCAAAAACGCGGTTGGGTTATGAACACGCTCTGGATTTCCTGTCTATATCACAATTTTTGTGCTACTTTTTCGAGCAGAAATCCACGATAAAAAAGGCAAACTGAAGCGGATCAAAACGCCCCGCCCAGGTTTGCGCCACAGGAGATAATGATGGTTTGGGGCTATGCGATTCTGGCAGTTGTAATTCTCTTTTCGATTTCCACGGGTACCTTCTTTGGCTAGACAAAAATCGAGAACGGCTGACGAGGCTGCGATTAAAAAACTTGTCGCAACCTGGAGCGATTGCTTTAATCGCAAAGACGCCCATGCATGCGCCATGCTATTTGCCGAGGACGGTGAACTCACCACCGTTCGCGGTGATGTGGATCACGGCCCTAAAGGCGTGGAGGAGCACAACAAGCTGATTTTCTCCACGTTCCTCAAGAATGCTCACCGCACGGATAAGGTTCGGAGCATCCGATTTCTGAGTCCGACCATAGCCTCGGTCGATTCCGAATGGGAAATGGCAGGAGCAACCGCGCCCAATCCCAGAGAGGCCGCTAAACCCCTTCGCAAAGGTCTTCTCACATGGATTGTGACGAAGCACAATGGTCAGTGGTACATCACCCTTTTCCATGAGTTCGACTACCCCGGCTACTAGAACCGACTCGGTCGGCGTTTCGACGATGCTGAGCGCGATGCAGGGCAGCGAAAGACTCATCACGATAAAAAAATCGGACTTACTGTGCAAAGTCTTATGTTAAGTTTTCCGCTGTAAATTCACGAATGCCAAGCAGAGTGGAGCGAGCCAAATGCTCCGCCTAGTTTGCAGCCACAGGAGACAATGATGGTTCACTTAAAAGTGCTCGTGGCGAATCTCGCCCTCATTTTGGTTTCTACGGCCCTTTCCTGGGCTGAAGAAAAATCGAGGACGGCTGACGAGGCTGCAATCAGGCAGCTTGTCGCCAATTTTAATGACTGTTTTAATCGCAAAGACGCGCACGGATGCACCATGCTATATGCCGAGGACGGTGAATTCACCAGCTCTCGGGGAGACATGTTCACTCAGGGCCGCCCTGACTTGGAGAAGCACTATCAGCAGGTATTCTCCACGTTCCTTAAGAATGCACATAGGACGGGCACGGTCCGGAGAATCCGGTTTTTGAGCCCAACCATGGCCTCCGTGGATACGGACTGGGAATTGGCGGGTGCAACCTCTCCTTCCGGAGGGGCGGCTCCGCCCGTCCGCAGGGGTCTTCTAACTTGGATCGTGACAAAGCACAATGGTCAGTGGTACATCACCATCTTTCATGAGTTTGACTTCTCCGGGAAATAGAGCAAGCGCGATAGGACTTGTCCGTCCCCTCGCATGAGTCAAATCGCTGCGTGCGATAGGAAGCCCCGAATCTTCGGGGCTTTTCCTTCCGGCTACAATGGGGAAACGTAGCTATCGCGGATTAGCATTGGCGCCAGGAGGGTTTATGGCGGGCGAACACTCCGGAAGCTCCACGGCGGCAACGCGCGGCAACCGTTGGCTGCCGGCAGCCGCTTCGCTGGCAATGGGCGCGGCGTTTTTCGCGTTGTGGTTCTGGCTGCTGCCGGGATGGCTAGGGTTCCGTGTGGAAGTGGCAGAGGCGGCGCGTTGGCGCTGGCTGGCGGCGGTTCCATCCGTTCTGGGATTCGCGGTCGCCCTGCGGTGCGTTTGGGACTTTGGGTGGGCGGGACGCGGCACGCCTGTGCCGGTAGCCCCGCCGAAGCGGCTGGTCGTAGTCGGCTTCTATCGCCACGTGCGGAACCCCATGTATGTGGGCTTCGCGGCCGGATGGGTCGGGCTGTGGTTCGTCTTCGGGCACGCCAGCCTGCCAGCGATTGTTGTCGCGGCCGCGGTCGCGCTCGGCGTACAACTGTTCGTGGTCTTGTATGAAGAGCCGGTCTTGCGCAAGAAGTTCGGCGCGGAGTACGAAGAGTACTGCCGCAACGTGGGCCGCTGGTGGCCGCGACTGCGGGGCTGGAACAAGCCGCAATGACCGGCGTGGCCCCGGCAACGGCCGCGGCTGCCGTTGCTGGGGTGGAAAGTTACTCAGCAGTCTTTTTCTCTCTGGCACAAACCCATCAGTTCAGCAGTTTCCGGCTCATGTACAGAAGAATATTGGCTCCGTGAATCATCGCTGAACGGTCGAATTTCATCGTCGGATCGTGCAGCCCCGGTGTCAGATCGCATCCAAGGCCCACGTAGCCTGCTTTTAGCTTTGGCCTTTTTGTCACGAAATAATGGAAATCTTCGCTTCCGGGAGTCACGATCGGCTCCAGCAATCCTTGTTCGCCAAGCACCGCCCGGATAGCTTCCCGGGCAAGCTCAATGATCTCCGGGTGATACTCCGCTCCAGGGACGCCGCCCTTTACCGCCGTTTCGGCTGTCGCCCCGACGGTTGCCGCGCCGGCTTTGATGGCCTTTCCCGCTTTATCGAGAAGTATCTCCATGGCGTCGTTCTGCTGAGTTCTCAGGTCCAGCGCCATCTCGGCCTTGTCCGGGATCGCGTTCAGTGTCGCTCCACCGGCATGGAGCTTGGTCACCTTGCAGGTCCAGGGCACCACGGGATTGAGGTGGATCGCATTCACGGCGTTGACTACAGCCGCGGCAGCATCGATCACGTTGGTTCCCAGATGAGGCCTGGCTCCATGCGCGGTGCGGCCCTTGATGGTCGCTTCCATGATGTAGCTGGAGCCGTGATATAGAGCTGGAGTGGCCTGCCCGAGCTTTGCTTCCTGGATCGGCCTGAGGTGCATGCCGATCACTACGTCGACGTCGTCAAGCGCACCAGCCTCGATTAACTTTAGCGCGCCGCCAAGTTTTTCTTCTGCCGGCTGAAAAAGGATCTTCAGAGTACCTCGCCGCAGGCCGGTTTTCGCCAGTTCTTCGGCGGCAATCAGCGCCATCGAACAGTGGGCATCATGTCCGCAGGCGTGGACACAGACATCTTTCCCATTGATGGTATATTCCAGAGCATCCATGTCGGCCCGCAGTGCGACTGTCGGACCTGGTTCCTTTCCCTTCAGGACCGCTACTACCCCAGTACCGCCGACCCCGGTCTTCACCGCGAACCCGGCGGCTTTGGTCCTCTCAGCCAGCCACGCCGATGTCCGGTGCTCGGCAAAGGCAGCCTCCGGAATCGCGTGCAACGCTTCGTAAGTAGCCTGAATTCTTGTCTGCATATCGTTCATCGTCATTCTCCTCGATTTGCCTACGCAAACAGACGCATGACCAGCATGCTGATGGCTGCGTTCACGATACTGATGACAAACAACATCGGATAATGCCGGGACTTCACTCCCGCGGTTCCCAGGCAGCGGCCCATGTACTGGACCTGCGCCCCCATGAGGAATATCGCCGGCAGCAGAATGGTCACGTGGGTTCTGTCCAGCGCATTTGACGCATATAGGCTGGCGGCCACCCCGGCGCCTCCGGCCATGGACATCCAGGACCCCATCAATACCATGGCCGCCTTGCCAGGCAATCCGAAAACCGCCATCACCGGATTAAAAATATTTCCTAAGACGTCGAGCACGCCGGAAACGCGGAGAATCTGGATCAGCACGTATGCCATGAGCACGTTCGGCAAGATGCTGTTGGTTCCCACGGCCCATCCTTTACGGGCGCCTTCCACAAAAATGTCCGGAATCGTTTTCTTCTGCTCTGTCGCCATCTCAGTTCTCCTCTTTCGCGAACAAGCGCAAGTAAAGCCGCATGACATTAGCGCCCACGACCTTCAGGACAAACATCAGTGCGAGTGGCACGATTATGGGCACGGTGATGAAGCCGAAAACGGCGGGGCCGATGGACAGATAGTTTGTAATGATGCCGCCGGCCGAAAACTGGAAGGCGGCAAAAATTGTTCTCTCCCGTTCCGTTATCAACTCGGTTTCCTTCAGCATGCGCGTCATGCCGGCCCCGGCATCGGTGCTCTGGAAACTTGTAACCATGGCCAGGCCCGTAATTCCGGGAATGCCCATCAGCGGACGAAGAACAGGGGACAGCAATTTTTGAGCTGCTCTCAAGCCGCCAAGATGGTCGATGATCTCAACCATGCCCAGCGCAAACATGACAACCGGAACCAGGCTGAACGCGAACATGAAGCCGTCACGCGCGCCCAACCCGGCTTGTCCCATGAAGGTTGCTTTGGCGGGGTCCTTCATGGTGCCGAATGTTCCCGCAATCGTGTTGAAGTCGAGTGCGGTAATCAGTCCTTTCCGGCTGGCAAGCAAGCCCGAGAAGCAAATGATGGCAAATACAAATGCCACATAGCCGGTCCAGGGAACTACTACGGTTTTTGGCGCTTCATGGAGATCCTTTTTCTCCTCTGACACTGGTGCATGCCCTGACACTGGTGGATGCCTCCTTGAAAGATTCTTTTGCTCCTGAAAAGCCGCAGCCCGGCAGCCTGCCAACAGGATGACGCCGAGTGCAACCTCAATCTGTCGGAATGAACGTTATTGCTGCTGGTTCTGACCGTGAATGGCCGCTATTATAAGGCTACTCAGGACCCATCAAAATGTTTCTTTTATCTTCCCGGATAAATCCTGATTCGTTCGGCGAAATCTCGTGCCAGGGCAATCGCGTCGCCGAGGCTGGGGCTCACGGAGCCGGCTCGCGCGCTCCCCGGCCAGAGTGGCTCCCGCCACGACTGTCCCCGCGCGGCCCACGATCCCGGGTTGGCTCGGTCAGTATGGGGCCAGGAACCAAAACCACCCGGCAGAACTTAGAGCTTGTTTCAAAGATAGTGCTTTGAAGGGGCGTGGCTTCGCGGGGTCCCCAGCAAGTCCGCATTTGACTTGCTGGGGTGCCTTGAGCCACGCCGTCCAGAGCCAATAAAAATGCGGGCTTTAGCCCCTGAGGAAATACGCCTTATTCCTCAGGAATGTTTTTGAAACAAGCTCTAACCATTTCGAGCGCGCAGTGCAGCCCGCATGGTGCGGCATTGCTTCGTTTTCGTTTACCTGCAGTATAGGTCTTGCAAAACAGCTTATAAGCAGTACAATTTGAGCGATTCAGGCTAAGAAAAGTGAAGTAAGGAAAGCAGGCCTATAGTAATGAAATCCAAGCTCATCTGTACAAGCATCGTGGGTCTGGGCATTGGCGTGGCCATTGCCGCAATGGCTCCTGTGCTGCTCTCGTCGCAGGTTCTCCCAACGAACGAAACAGCTAGCTTTAGCTTGGCAAGGGATATCCTGGCGCCAACCGGTAAGCTTCGGGTTGGTGTTTATCGAGGGAGTCCGACGTCCATCATTCCGGGACAAACGCCCGCAGATGCTAAGGGTGTTGGCTATGATCTTGGCCGCGAGCTCGCACGATATCTAAAGGTTCCCTTTGAGCCTGTCATCTTCCCGAAGAACGCGGAGGTCCTTGCCGCCGTCAAGGCGGGTTCGGTGGATGTTACATTCACAAATGCGACAGCGGACAGGGCTCGCGATATCGACTTTTCAAATTCGTTTTTGCGGGTCGAGCAAGGTTGCCTGGTGCCCGCTGGAAGCGCTATCCGGCGCCTGGAGGATATCGATGTCAAAGGCGTCAGGGTGGGTGTGAGCGTGGGGAGCACTTCGCAGAAAATGCTTGGCAGCAAGTTTAAGAATACGCAAGTCCTGGCCGTTCCGACCCTGGACCAGGCAGCTAGTATGTTGAAATCCGGTGAACTGGAAGCATTTGCCACCAACAAAGCTATCTTGTATGAACTGTCCGATCGCTTGTCCGGCTCGAGGGTGCTTGAAGGGGCTTGGGGCTACGAGAATTTTGCCGCGGGCATACCCAAAGGGCGAGAGCAAGCTGTGCCGCTACTCAATCAGTTTCTGAGTGAAGCTCAGCGGGATGGCAAGATCGCCAAGGCGGTTGAGCGGGCAGGCTTGCGTGGCACGGTTCCCGCATCTCGTTGAGAGATTCTCCGCGCCGCTCTATAACCACGCGTGCTTATAGCACATCAAAACCAGGATCAGTCAGCAACTTCCCGGACGCAACGGAACCCGCTGCCGTAGTTGCGATCATCCGGTTCGTCCCAGCCGCGAACGGAAACACGGACGCCCCCTGACCCGCTGTCCCAGGAATTGCCCCGCAGCACGCGGTGCTGCCCCGTGGAAGGCCCCTGTGGATCGGTGTCCGGCGAGTGTTGGTAGAAATTCTGATCGTACCAGTCCTGCACCCACTCCCACACGTTGCCCAGCATGTCATACAGTCCCCAGGCATTCGGCTGCATCTGCCCCACCGGATGCGTTTCCTTGCCCGAGTTGCCCCAGTACCAGGCAATTGCATCCAGGTTCCCGTAACGAACCGGCATGCTGCCCGCCCGCGCCGCATACTCCCACTCCGCCTCCGTGGGCAGCCGGTAATGGTAACCATCATTCCTGGTGTTTAGCCGTTGCAAGAACTCCTGCACATCATTCCAACTGACCGTTTCTACCGGAAGGCCAGGCCCCTTGAAGCGGCTGGGATTGCTGCCCATCACCGACTTCCACATTGTCTGCGTGACCAGGTACTTGCCGATCTCAAAACTTGTTCTGATACGGACATGATGCTGCGGCTTCTCGTCGTCATAACACTCGCGATCGCCGGGCGAGCAGCCCATATCGAACTCGCCGGCTGGTATTCTCACAAACTCCCACTTGCCGATGCGCTCTGCTTCACGCCTGCGCCCTTCTGCCAGCCTGCGCTCGGCAGCTTCCTCCTGTTCCTTCTCCAGCCTTGCTTGCCGCACGCTGGACAGGAGAATCTGCAATCCCTCCTGCCCCGATTGTCCAACGGTGACAAAGGCCTGCCATTTATCTTGCCGATCGTTGGAGAAGGCCTGAACCAGGTGCTTGCCGGGCGACAGTCGCACGGTCTTCGCGCTGTCGGCCTTCAGCTGCCCTTGCGACACGCCATCCAGCTTCCAGTTGCAATCCAAATCGGTGGTAACCAACAGGCTGGCGGAAGGTTTGGGTTGCGGCTTTGGTTCAGGGGTAACGTCGGGCAGCAGTTGTGCGCCGCAAACGAGAGCGCCGGCCAGGATGAGCCAGACTGCGCACATCAATTGTCGAGTCGCTTGACGCATTGCCACCGCCGAAAAACGCCCGCTATCAGGTGCACCAAGGCCGGACTGCTACCCGCTCGTTTTTCCTGCCCTGAAATTACCCGCAAATACCATAATCGCCCATTCCGGGCGGCTCATGGCATCACACCTTTGCCACACTGGTACGTGATTGTCCATTATCGGAGAGGTGGATGTCCGATGAAAGATCACCAAGGTAATCGGTCCCGCCGCGGCCCCTGGATCATTGTGTTCAGGAGAGCAACCTCCGGCTGGAGGCGGATCGTTGCACAGCCTGGGTCATTCTCTGACGCCCTATGTACTTTAAAACCCTCACGATGGAAAAGTTGCAATCCTTGCTCGCGGAGCGCGAGCGGCCACAGCGGGCTTTCTAAAGCAGTTTAGGGATTAATGTGGTTCCGGATTGATCGTTCTCAAGGTGTCATGCTGAGGCCCGCCGGGGTGGCGGGCCGAAGCATCCCACTACTGCCTGTGGCAAAACGGAGTTGAAGGTTCTTGTAAGAAACTCCACGCGGCGCGGAGTGGAGTGACTGCATGGGGATGCTTCGCGTCTCCTGCGGAGCCGCTCAGCATGACACCCCAAATACGGCTACACCAAAACCTATTTGCTCTGCGTGTCAGTCGATCATTCTCCGCCTGCTCGGATCATCAGGATTGGCGGCAGAGTTCCGGCGATTGAATACCTGCCGTCTGGAAACGGCCTTAACTGGCAGCGTCCGAGGCAGCAACGCAGGCTCTTCTTGAATCCAAGCAAATCGTCCCGGTACGTTGGAGGCACGAAATGTTGAAAGGATTTAAGGAATTTATTTTTCGGGGAAACGTCATTGACCTCGCCGTCGCTGTCGTTATCGGGGCCGCGTTCGGAGCGGTAGTGGCAGCCTTTGTCAAAGACCTGCTCACGCCCCTCATCGCCGCGATATTGGGCAAGCCGGATTTCTCTGGCTTGTACGCGGAACTGAACGGCAGCAGGTTCATGTACGGCGACTTCATCAATTCGCTGGTCTCATTCCTGCTGATCGCTTTCGCTGTTTACTTCTTCGTGATTGTGCCGATGAACGCATTCATGGCTTACAAGAAGCGCGGTGAAGGGCCACCTGATCCCACCAAGAGGCAATGTCCGGAGTGCCTCAGCGAAATTCCGGTGGGGGCACACAAGTGTGCGTTTTGCACGGCGAGCATAACCCCAAAGGCTGCCTGACAGTCCCGGTCATCGATTTTTCGTATACATTGCCGGACCGGAATCGCGCTTTTGGGAGGGATTCTCCACCGGCCAATAGGATAGTCCGGTTCGAGAGAAGGAGAGGAACCACCCGGGTTTCTCTCTTTGGCGGAGCACGGAAGCGCCTCACCCAGTCCCGCGAAGGTGGGGCGCTTCCATCAGTTCTTCGTACTCTATGGCCCCGTCTCGACCGCTGTTCCCGGGGCGTTGCTCCACTCGAAGAACGATCCTTCGTACAGGACGGGACTGAACCCGAGCAGCTTTAGGGTAAAGTAGTCGTGCGCGGCCTGCACCCCGGTGCGGCAGTAGACAACCACTTTCCTGCCGCGTTTCACGCCCGCTGCCGCGTACTTCGCCTGCATCTCCGCCACCGGCTTGAGGACCGGGTTGTATTTGCTCGCCAGGTTATCCATCCAAAAGACGTTCTTGGCGCCGGGGATATGTCCGGCGCGCGGCACGCCTTCACTGGCTTGCGCGCCGGAATACTCGGCCGGCGGACGGGCATCAATCAACGTCGCTTGCTTGCTGGCGACAATCTGCTTCATGGCAGCCAAATCGGCGATAAGCTCCGGATGGGGCTTCACGTTCAAATTGCCGGCCTTGGGTGTGGCGGCGGCTGTGCTCAGATCGCGGTGCTCCGCCTTCCATTTTTCCAGGCCGCCGTCAAGCAGGGCGGCGCGCCGGCCATGCCCCAAGTAATCGAGGGCGAAATAGGCGCGCGCGGCAAACAGACCGATCATGTCGCCGTAGAGCACGACCTGGGATTTGTCGCTCACCCCCGCCTGTTCGAAGGCGGCCTTCAGGGCGGCCACGGTTGGCAGTTGGTTGGGAATGCCGTTACGGGCGACAGCCACGGCGCTCAGCGGCAGGAATTGCGCCCCGGGGATGTGTTCCGCATCATAAGAAGTCTTGTTCCCGCCTACGTGCAGAATGACAATCGCCGGGTCTTTGAGGTGCGCGGCCAGCCAGTTTGTCTGCACCAGTATTTGCGCGGCAGGTTGCGGGGGCGCCGCGTTCGCCATGCCCGCCACCGCCAGCAAAAAGACGATCACTATCACGCTGATTTGCCTGATGGTCACTTGAATCTCCTAGCGCATTCCATAGAGCTGGAAGGGAGATGGTGCCAGTTACCGGCTTCACTGTCAATTGCTCTCGATCTGCTTTCGTTCGCGCGAGGGTGCGTTGTTAACTGATAAATCAATAATACGCGTGAAAATTTTTGCGTAAAGTAACTACAGATTCATGGACGCTGCCAATCCAGGCACCTTTTTGCCGTTCGGCTCTGGTCGCGGCTTAAGCTCTGACTCTTTTTATTCAACAACTTGTGCTGGTTGTAATTTTTTTCTTGCAAAATGATCGCGAGTTGCTATTCTGCCTCTACAGCTATTCTGTCAGTACAATTAGGAACAAATTACATCTAGATGTTTGGGGTCCTATGGAACTCCTCACCAGAGAAGAACGTGACAAGGCGTTTCATTCGGCCAAAAAGCCGGATGTGATCCGCAAACAGCGCCTGCCGGTCCGGTATCACGTGGAAGATTTCGACGTGGAAAACAGGCCACGGCGGTTCCTGCAGGCATTTGCCACCATTTTGAAGCATACGAACTACCGTCTGGCCTTGGACCATTATGTCCGGGTCAGCGCCAAGTGCGGACGATGTACCGCAAAGTGCCAGGTTTACCTGGCCACCGGCGACCCGCAAGATCTCCCCTGCCGCCGCTCGGAGCTGCTGCTGTCGGTATACCGGCGACACTTCACCCTGTCGGGCTCGCTGCGTGCCCGCCTTCTGGGAGACCCTGGGCTGACCGACGAGGCGCTCCAGGAGATGGCGGAGGCCTTTTACAACTGCACCGCCTGCCGCCGCTGCCATTTCGAGTGCCCGATGGGAATCGACCACGCCCTGATCACACATTTGGGCCGGTACATCCTCTCGGAGATCGGCATTGCGCCCCGCGCTTTGGTGGTGAGTGTCCGCGAGCAGTTGAGCGGCGCCAGCGGCAACACCTCCGCTGTGCCCACGGCCGCGCTGGTGGACACCCTGGAGTTCATCAGCGAAGAGATAAAGGAAGGTATCGGCGTCGACGCCACCATTCCCGTTGATCAGGAGGAGGCGGAGTACATCTTCTTCCCCGCCGTCTCCGACTACATCATGGAGGCCGAGACCCTTATGGGCAATGCGGCCGTGCTGCGCGCCACCGGCGACAGTTGGACGGTCGGCACCGGATACTTCGACGGCATCAACTACGGGCTGTTTTACAACGACCAGATTCTGGAGCGCGTGCTGAACAAGATGCAGGCGGAGGTGAAACGCCTGCGCGCCAGGAAGATCCTGATCGGCGAGTGCGGTCACGCTTCCCGCACCGCCAAGTTCTTCTATCCGACCTTCTGTGGCGGCAAGCAGGCCGAGCCGGTGATCAACATCATGGAGTACGCCCACAAGGCGTGGCGCGAAGGCCGTCTCAAGCTCAAGGCCAACGCCATCACCGAGCGCGTCACCTACCATGACCCGTGCAATTACGTCCGCACCGGCTGGATCGTGGAGCAGCCGCGCGAGCTGCTGAAGGCGATCTGCAGCGACTACGTCGAGATGACGCCCAACCGGCGCGACAACATCTGCTGCGGCGGGGGCGGCGGCACGGTCTCGATTGACGAGATCAAACCTTACCGCATGCTTGTCGGGGGCCGGGCAAAAGCCGAGCAGATCAAGGCCACCGGGGCCAAGTATTGCGTGGCGCCGTGCGCCAACTGCAAAAAGCAACTGCGCGAACTGATGGAAGAACACGGCATCGACTGTCAGATCGTCGGGCTGCATGACCTGCTTTACAAGGCCATAGAGTTCGACCAGGCAAAGGAGAGCTAGTGGAAACCTGGATACAGTTCGGCCGCGGTCCTCTTTTCCGCCTGGCGTTTGCGCTGATGCTGCTGGGGCTGCTGCGCAGCGTGGTTCTTACCATCGTTGGGGTTGTCGAGGCCTACCGGCGCAATCCGGACAAGATCGTCAACTGGCGCGCCGTTCGCCGGCAGACGTTCGGCTGGCTGGTTCCGATCAACCGTTTTTGGCACGAGCGGCCGGCATACAGCACGGTCTCGATTCTCTTCCACGCCGGCCTGCTGCTGGTCCCGCCGTTTCTGGCCGCGCACACGCTGCTGTGGAGGCGCTCCGCCGGATTTGCCTGGCCCGCCATTCCTCAGCGCCTGGCGGACTACCTAACCTGCCTGGCGATCGTGGCCGGGCTGGGTTTGTTCTTAAGCCGGCTGTTCGACAGGGCATCGCGCCGCTTGAGCCGCAAGCAGGATTACGCCTGGCCGCTGCTGCTGGTTACGCCTTTCCTGACCGGATTCATCTGCTCGAATCTCGCCATTAGGCCCAAGGCGTACGAGACGATGATGCTCGTTCACGTTTACTCCGCTAACCTTATTATGCTGCTCATTCCGTTCACCAAGATTGCCCATTGTGTTCTGGCGCCGTTCTCGCAACTGGTAACGGCCGTCGCCTGGAAGTTTCCCGCGGGCGCGGGCGACCTGGTCGCCGCCACCCTGGGCTACGCCGACCGGCCCAACTGGCTGAAAGGGGCAAGGCTTGGAGCTGGCGCACCCTCCGTCACCGTCCCAGCAGGCGCTAAATCGGCGCCTGCCGGGGTGCCCGAGGAGGTGAAGAAATGAAGGCCGCGATTCTGACCGATACTACCAAGTGCATTGGCTGCTACGAGTGTGTCGTCGCCTGCAAGAAGGCCAACAACCTCGCTGGCGATCTGCCTCGTCGCTGGGACGCCAATGATGGTCTGTCTTCCCGGAATTGGACCTCTATAGTTGAAGGGCCGCAGCAACCGCCCCAGAACGGGCAGCAGCAGGGCCTTGCGGGAACCTCCGCGCAGGTGCGCAAGCAGTGCCGCCACTGCCTGGAGCCGGCCTGCGCCTCCGCCTGCCCGGTCGGCGCTCTGCACAAGACCAGCATTGGCGCGGTGGTCTACGACAGCGCCAAGTGCATGGGCTGCCGCTACTGCATGATGGCCTGCCCCTATGGAATCCCCCGCTACGAATGGCAGGCTTCGGTCCCTTATGTGCGCAAGTGCATCCTGTGCTACGACCGCATCACTGCCCCGGGGTCCCCGGCAGACGCCGCGTCTGCTGGGGTGGTCGCGGGCCGCCAGCCGGCGTGCACGGAGGCCTGTCCGACCAAGGCGACCATTTTCGGCGATCGCGATGAGTTGCTGGCCGAAGCCCGCAGCCGCATCGCCGCCAAGCCGGATTTCTATCTCCACGAAATTGTCGGCGAGCGCGAAGCCGGCGGAACTTCCGTGCTCTATATCTCCAACGTCAATCTCTCGTTCCTGAACGAAGGCCGGACGATTGGCAGCGCGCCGCTACCGGCGACAACCAAGGTGGCGATGGGCGCGGTGCCCTTCGCCTTTACCGGCGTAGTGGCGCTTTGCGCGGGAGTCACTTGGGTGATCGAACGGCGCATGAAACTCGACCCCACGAAGCGCAACGACGGCGCTTCGCGGGAACCCCTGGAAAAGGAAGGGTCCAATGAATAGGGTGCGGAGGCTGAAACTTGCGCTTTGGATGCTGGCCGGCCTGGCCGCATCGGTGGCCGCCGCGCGCTTTCTCTTCGGCTTGGGTGCCACCACCAACTTGTCCGACGCCAATCCCTGGGGACTGTGGGTCGGCTTCGACGTAATGGGCGGGGTGGCGCTGGCCGCCGGCGGCTTCATCGTCACCGCCACGGTTTACATCTTCAAGCTGGAGCGTTTCCACGAGGTAGTGCGCCCGGCAGTGCTGACGGCGTTTCTAGGCTACATCGCAGTCGCGGTTTCGCTGCTCTTCGATCTCGGCCTGCCCTGGAACATCTGGCACATGATGGTCTTCTGGAATCCGCACTCGGCCCTGTTCGAGGTCGGCTGGTGCGTGATGCTCTACCTGACTGTTCTGTGCCTGGAGTTCCTGCCGGTGCCGGCGGAGGAGTTCCCGCGGCTGGCCGGAATTCGCGCTGTCCTGATCAAGTTCCGCCTGCCGCTGGTGATCGCGGGCATCGGTCTGTCCACGCTGCACCAGTCCTCGCTCGGCTCGCTGTTCCTGATCATGCCGTACCGGCTGCACCCCTTGTGGTATTCGCCCATCCTGCCGCTGCTGTTCCTGATCTCGGCGATCGCCCTCGGGCTCTCGATGGTGATGGTGGAAAGCCACATCACCGCCTACCTTTACCGCCGCCAACCGGAAACCGGGCTGCTTTCGTCCTTCGCCAAGGCGGCCAGGTGGGTATTGTCCATTTATCTGGTGGTGCGCTTCGCCGACCTGATCGTGCGCGGCCAGGCGGCGCAGCTGGCGGCGCCACAATGGCGCACTGGATGGTTCTGGTTCGAAGTGCTGGTCATGGCCGGCATTCCGATCACGCTGTTTTCAATCGAGCGTATGCGGCGCGCGCAGGCTGGGCAGTTCACGGCGGCGGCGCTGGCCGTCTTCGGGATCGTGCTCAATCGCATCGACGTGGGCGGCGTCGCTCATCTCCGTCCGGAGGGCGCTTTCTATCTGCCATCGTGGACCGAGATTGCCATCACGCTGGGCGTGGTCGCGGCCATGGGGCTGGTGTTCCTGTTCATCATCGAGCGCTTCAAGATCTGGGAGCAGCGGCCTGCCGACTCCAGCGCCGATTCCCTGAAGCTGCCCGAGTTTGACCCGGTGGGCAGCACCTGGCTGGGAGTGCCTGGAGTGGCGGCGCGCACGATTTTTTCGCTGGCGTTCATCTTGCCGGCCGCTTTAGGCTTCGGACTGTTAAAGGTTCAGCCGGCTGAAAGCCGCGGGATCGAGCCCACGCCCGTCCATCGGGCGCGCGGCGGCGAGGTCCTGTTCATCGACGGCAACCTGGACGGTTTTGGCGTCTCCTTCAAGCACGAGGAGCACGTAAAGCGCGAAGGCGACAAGCAGTCCTCCACCCCAGCAAGCGCAACCACGGCGCTTGCCGGGGGCCCCGGGTGCATAAAGTGCCATCACATGAATTTCCCGCGCGACAAGAACACGGCGTGCGCCCGCTGCCACAGCGACATGTACCTGCCCGCCGATGCCTTCCGCCACGATTGGCACGCATCATCCGCCGGGGGACGCGTGGCCTGCTACCAATGCCATCGAAGGGGCGAGGTACGCACCGCCAAGAGCGCCATCGCCTGCGATAAGTGTCACAATGATCTCGTTCCGGCGGGCGCTACGATCAAAATCAAGCAGTACCGCGCCGTCGCTTACACCGAGGCGATGCATCGTCTTTGCCTCGGCTGCCACCTGCAGAAGGCGCAGGAGAAGAACAAACCCGAGATGACGCGCTGCGGCTGGTGCCACAAGGAGCGGCGAGAGGTGATCGATTCGCGCGAGATCATCCTGCGCCGCCATGGATTGTTTGCGCAAAACGTCGTGCTGCCGCCGGCCGCGCCCGCGCCCGCGCCCAATCGATAAGAGACTATGTCGCAATTGCCACAACCCGTTCTGGATGAACTGAAGCTGGGGATGTTTCAGCAGGTTCCGTTCAGTGTGGCCGTGATAGATCGCGAACTCAACATCGCGGCGGCCAACCGGCATTTCGAGGAGTACTTCGGCGAGTGGCGTAATCGCCGCTGCTATGAAGTTTACAAGCGGGCCTCGGAGGCTTGCGAGGGATGTCCGGCGAAGGCCGCGTTCCAGGACGGACGCGTGCGCGTAATAGAGCAGACCGGGGTCGACCGGCACGGACGTACATGCCGGTTCGCGGTGCACTTCGCACCTGTGCGGGACGACAGCGGCGCCATTACCTACCTCATGGCAATGGCGACCGATTTGACCGAGCCGCGCTCTTGGCAGCGCGAGTACGACCTGTTATTCGAACACGTGCCTTGTCCCATCTTCGTTGTCGACCGTGAATTCCGCATCGTGCGCGAGAACAAGAAGTTTCGCGAGATTTTTGGCGAGCCGCGCGGCCGGTACTGCTATGAGACGTGTAAGCGGCGCCGCGGCCCCTGCCGGAGTTGCACCGCCCGCCTGGCGTTCAGCGACGGCGCCGAGCACTCCTCCAGCGAAGTGGGTTTTCACAAGGACGGATCGCCGGCATATTATTTGGTGACCAGCACTCCATTGTCGCGCGGCCAGGACGGCGTGCGGCACGTCATGCAGGTAGCGACCGACGTGACAGACGTCTACGCCCTCGAGCGCCAGTTGAGGAACACGCACGATTTCTTCGAGGCGCTGATTCGCAACTCTCCGGCGGGAATCATCGCGGTAGATGCCGACGGCGAGCCCAGGGTGATTAACCCGGCAGCGCGCCTTCTGCTGCAATGGACAGCCGGGCAGTCGCCCACCGCGGCGCGGCTCAAGCAGATGTTGCCGGAGCAGTTTTTCTCCGCCCCCACGGGCCAGGTGGAAGGGCTGGAGCTGCCCGAGGCTTACCTCGAATCGGCGCAGCAGCAGAAAATTCCGGTGAGCTTCTCGGCAGTCGAGCTGAAAAGCGGACGGCGCCAACTCGGGCGGGCGGCCTTCATGCAAGACCTGCGCGAGATCAAACGCCTGGAGCAGGAGAAGCTGGACGCCGAACGCCTGGCGACAGTCGGGCAGACCGTGGCCGGAGTGGCGCATTCCATCAAGAACCTGCTCACCGGACTCGAAGGCGGCATGTACATGGTCGACAGCGGGCTTCACCGCTCTGACGCCACCCGCCTTACGACCGGCTGGGAGATGCTGCAGCGCAACTTTGGAAAAATGACCTCGCTGGTAAAGGACTTCCTCGCCTTCGCCAAAGGGCGGACGCCCGAGCTGCGTCCCACCGACCCCAACGCGCTTGCACAAGACATCGTCAACCTCTACATTGAGGCTGCGCGCATGCAGGGCGTGGAGTTGCGCTGCGAGCCGCAGGCGCAGGCGAAGCCGGCGCTGCTTGATCCGCAAGGGATTGAGATCTGCGTCACCAACCTGATCTCCAACGCCATCGATGCGGCGGCCATGCGCCCGAAGCGGGATGGCAAGGTCCTGCTGCGCACGCGCGATCAAGACGACGAGCTGATCTTCGAAGTCATCGACAATGGCGGCGGCATGGACTGGGAAGTGAAAGGCAAAGTTTTTACCACATTCTTCACCACCAAGGGCGGCAAGGGCACCGGGCTCGGGCTGCTCACCACGCACAAGGTCGTGCAGGAACACGGCGGAACAATCGATGTCGAGTCCACTCCGGGCCAGGGATCGACCTTCCGCATAAGGCTGTCGCGCCAGCGTCTGCAGGCAATTGCGCAGGCCTCGGCCCGCCAGCCAGGGCCCCCGGCAAACACGGATGACGAGCTTGCCGGCGCGAGAGAGCCGGCAGGAACGGTGAAACAATGAGCGACTCTACACAAAAACGAATTCTGATCGTGGACGATGAGGATGATGTGCGCGTCTATCTGAAGACTGCCCTGGAGGACTCCGGGTTTCAGGTGACGACCGCCTGCGATGGTCTGCAGGCCCTGACGTCGGTCAGGCAGCAGGCGCCTGACCTGATCTCCCTGGACCTGGTCATGCCCGGCCATTCCGGCGCCAAGTTCTATCGCGATCTGCAGAAAGACAAGCGGCTGTCGAAGATTCCCGTCCTGATCGTCACCGGACATGCCCGCGATGAACTGGGCAAGGCGGACTTTAACGAGATGACCATGTCCGGCCCCGGCGTTTATCTGGAAAAACCCGTGCGGCCCGGCTCCTACGTGGCGGCCGTGCGCACGCTGTTGGGAATGGAGCCCGAAAGCGCGGAGCCGGCCGCCCCGGATCAACTTCGTCAGCAGGTTGCCGCTGCTTTGTCCGGCGCCGACCGTGAAAGTCTACAGCGCGCGCTGGACGCCCTTAAGAAGAAATGAGGTGATCACCATGACTGACAAGAGCACAAAAACCATACTGGTCGTAGACGACGAAGCCGACGTCCTCACCTTCATCAGGACCTTGCTGGAAGACAACGGCTTTGCCGTAATCTGCGCCGAGAACGGCAAAGAGGGGTTCTCACAGGCCAAGGCCCGGCGTCCGGACCTCATCCTGCTGGACATCAGCATGCCGGAAGAGAGCGGCGTGCGCATGTACCGCAACCTGCGTGGCGACCCGCAAACCGCTACCATTCCGGTGGTCATGCTGACCGGCGTTTCTCATGACTTCAAGAAATTCATCGAAACCCGCCGTCAGGTTCCGCCGCCCGAAGGCTACTTCGATAAGCCACCGGACCGGGAGCAACTGCTGGCAAAAATCAATGAGCTGATAGGCGCCAGGACACTGGTCTCTTGATTCGCCGGCGAATGCTTTTTGCATTCGCCGCTTAAAATTGCGCAGCCTCGGTTGGAGCTGGACGGGCCGAGTCCGGCAAACTTCCCTGTATTTTTGCCTGTTAGAGCAGTTGAGGATTAGAGCTGATTAGGAATTAGTGTGGCCGTCTTGTATCAGGGCACGACTTTAGAGCTTGTTTCAAAAAATAGTGCTTTGAAGGGGCGCGGCTTCAGCCGCGCCGTCCAGAGCCAATAAAAATGCGGGCTTTAGCCCCTGAGGGAATACGCCTTACTCCCCAAGGAATGTTTTTGAAACAAGCCCTAATCAGCTCCCCCAGGAAACTCGACACGGTGCGAAGCGTAGTGACTATATGAGGGTGCTTCGCGTCTCCTGCAGAGCCGCTCAGGAGCAGGTTGCGGCGTGCGGTCGCGGAAGCTTGTGGTATATTGGCCCCCACTGTTTCCATATACTTGCCTGAGCGATACCGCTGGAGAATACCAAGCCAAAGACTAAAGATGGGAGAGAGCCTGAATGCAGACACAGAACAAGCACGCTATCGGCTGGATCGGATGCGGCCGTATGGGATATGCCATGTCGGAGTGCCTGGCCAAAGCGGGGTGCAAGCTGGCGGTTTGGAACCGCACGCGCTCAAAGGCCGAGCCGCTGGCGGCTGTCGGAGCCAAGGTGGTGAACTCGCCGGCGGAGTTGGCGGGATGCGACATCGTTTTCACCATGGTGGCAGCATCCGACGATTTCAAAGAGGTGACCATCGGCCCCAAGGGTCTGGTCTCCGCCGGAAAGGCGCCTCGTATCCTGGTGGACTGCACCTCGGTCTCCATCGAAGCCTCGGCCGAGGTCAGGCAGAAGCTGGCGAGCATGGACTGCAAGTTCCTGGCGTGTCCGGTCAGTGGCAACGCCAAGGTCGTAAGGGCCGGTAAGCTCAGCGCCGTCGCCTCCGGTCCCAAGGATGCCTTTGCAGAAGCGGGTCCTTACATCAGCATGTTCGCGCAAGCGGGCGTCAGCTACGTGGGGGAAGGCGAGCTGGCGCGGATCGCCAAGATTTGCCACAACGTCATGCTGGGCGTAGTGGCCCAGAACATGGCGGAGATCGTAATCCTGGCGGAAAAAGCGGGCCTGCCCCGCTCCGCCTTCCTGGCTTTCATGAACGCCAGCGTAATGGGCTCGGTTTTCACCCGCTACAAGGGGCCGGCGTATGTAAACCTCGACTTCACCCCGACCTTCACCCCGGTCCTGCTGCGCAAGGATCTTGACCTGGGACTGGCGCTGGGTAAGAAGCTCGACGTTCCCATGCCCACCAGCGCCGTCGCCAGGGACGTCCTGCAAGCGCACATGGGATATGCCGTACTGAAGGGCGGAGGGTATATCGACAAGGACTTTGCCACGCTGCTCGAATTTCAGGCGCACTGCTCGGGCATCGAGATCAAGCCGGAAAATGTAGAGGTCTGGGACGGCCTGTCGCCGAAGAAGTAAGGGAGTAGGGATTAGGGAATAGGGAATAGGGTAGGGAGCATATTTCTGATTTTCGCTTTTCAGGTGGGTGGCCCACTCAAGCCGGTTGTTGGCTTGAGTGATTTCATGACGCGATCGGCTCCTCGACCCGAGTACATTGGTTGTCGCTGAACAAGACCAAGGCTCGGGAGGAAGGAACCGATCATGTGGATTATAGGCTGTGATTACCACCCGAGGTTTCAGCAAATTGCTTTTGTCAACAGCGATACAGGCGAGTATGGCACGGCTCGTCTGGAGCACGCCGACGGGGAGGCAGAACGGTTTTATCGCCGTCTGGTGGGCCAAAGGGTACGAGTAGGCATAGAGGCCAGCGGGCAGAGCTTGTGGTTCGAGCGGCTGCTGGGAGAACTGGGGCACGAGTTATGGACCGGGGATCCGGCCGAGATTCGTGCCCAGATGGTACGCAAGCAGAAGACCGACAGCCGCGATGCTGAGCACATTCTGAAGCTGTTGTGGGAGGAGCGTTTTCCGCGGGTGTGGCGGCCGAGCTTGGTGGAACGGGACTTGCGGCAACTGGTGCTGCATCGGCATCGGCTGGTGCAGATGCGCACCCGGGTAAAGAACCAGTTGCAGGCGCTGGCGATGAACCAGGGGCTGTGTCAGAAGAAGAAGCTGTGGAGTCGGGCGGGGCGGGCCGAGTTGCAGGCGCTGCCGCTACTGCCCTGGGCAGGACGGCGGCGACAGGAGTTGCTGCAGTTGCACGATCAACTGTGCGAACTGGGCCGACCGCTGGACCAGGCGGTCAGGGATCAGGCGGCCGGGGAGCAAGTGCAGCGGTTGATGACTCATCCGGGAGTAGGCGAAGTGACGGCGCTGACGTTCGTGCTGACCATTGGGGATCCACAGCGCTTTGCCTCTGGCCGGCACCTGGCCAGTTATCTGGGGTTGATTCCCCAGGAGGCGAGCAGTGGCGGCAAGCAACGGCTAGGGCGAATCAGCAAGCAAGGTAACGCCCTGTTGCGGGGCTTGCTGGCCGAGGCGGCCCACATTGCGGTACGGCACGAGCCGGAGTTGGGGCGCTGCTGGCGGCGCCTGGCCATGAAGAAGAATCGGCAGATTGCCACCATAGCGGTGGCGCGCAAGCTGGCGGTGCGCTTGTGGTGGATGTGGATTCGCGGACTCGATTATGGGGCCATGTTCGGGTCCGGTTCGCATGCAGGGTAAGCCGACTGCCCCACTGGGGTGAAGTTGATCCTCGATTGTAGTGATTGAGCACCCTGCCTCCCGTCACTGGGCGGGAGTTCGGATCGGTTAATCATGGTCCCCTTGCGGGATCGAATAGATGGCTGGTGGAACCGGGTGGTTCCATCGTAACGATTAGAGACGCGAGCCTTGGTCGGCAGCGACGAAAGACAAAAACAAAAACGCTGGGGAAGAGAAAAAGCAGTTCTCGGCTCGGGCGTCGTCGTGTTCCCAAAATTGATCGTGGCGCAGACAAAAACCAGCTTGACAACGCCGATCTGCGTCATAGATGGGGCAGTTCTCGGGCTTCACGGCTCCAGGCTGCCAATCGGAAATTATTTTTTCAACTTGAAACTCTTGACTCGAAACTTGAAACTGTTTGCATGGCGCAGAAGCTCTCCCATTACGATAACCGCGGACGCGCGCGCATGGTGGATGTCTCCGGCAAGACGGCCAGCAAGCGCACGGCAGTAGCCACGGCCATGGTCCGCATGAGTCCTGATGTGCTGGCGGCCCTGCCGCGCAATCCCAAGGGCGATCCCCTGGAGGTAGCGCGGGTGGCGGGAATCATGGCCGCCAAGCGCACCTCGGAGCTGGTGCCGATGTGCCATCCGATTCCGCTCTCCCACGTTGCCGTCGATATCGAGCTGTGCGAGAATGGCGTCCGCATTCGCGCTTCGGCCAGCACCACCGCCGTGACCGGGGTAGAGATGGAAGCCATGACGGCGGCGTCCGTCGCCGCCCTGACGGTTTACGACATGTGCAAAGCTTTGGATAAGGGGATCGAAATCCGTGAAGTTGTCCTGGAGAGCAAGACGGGCGGCAAAAGCGGCTCTTATAAGCGCGGGTCGCGAAAGCAGCCGAGGCGGAGCAAATAAACATTTATGCCTAAGGCAGCGGTGATCACCGTTAGCGATCGCTGCTCGCGCGGCGAGAGCGTGGATTCGAGCGGCCCGGCGCTGCGGCAGTTCCTGGAGGCTAATGGCTTCCAGGTCGTGGCCGTGGAGATAGTGCCCGATGAGGTCGAGCAGATCCAGGCGATGCTGATCCGGCACTGCGCTACCGCCGAACTGGTGGTGACCACGGGAGGCACGGGGATCGCCGCCCGCGACGTTACGCCCGAGGCTACGCGCGGCGTCTGCACGCGCCTGGTCGAGGGCGTCTCCGAGCGCATGCGCGCCGAGGGCGCGAAGAAAACCCCGCTTGCCGCCCTGAGCCGCGGGCTCTGCGGCATTCGCGGACGCTCGCTGATCCTGAACGTGCCCGGCAGTCCCAAGGGGGCGGTCGAATCTCTCTCCGCCGTTTTTGGCCTATTGCCGCATGCCCTCGACTTGCTGCGCGGCCATACCGCGCACTCCGCCTGATGCCATCCTTTCGCCAAGCACTGCTGCTGTATAACCCAATGGCGGGCCGCGCGCACCGCAGGCAGGAAGCCGCGCTGCTGGCCGCGGCCCAGGTCTTTCGTTCCGCCGGCGTCGAGGTCGAGCTCGAAGCCACCCGCGCCGCCGGAGAGGGAGGGAAGCAAGCCCGGGCGGCCATGGCCCGCGGCTTCGACGCCATCTTTGCCTGCGGCGGCGATGGCACGGTTTACGACGTGCTGCAAGGCATGGTGCACGGCCCGGAACAAGTCGCCCTGGGCGTCCTGCCCCTGGGAACAGCCAACGTTCTGGCCAACGATCTGGGGCTTCCCATGGACGTGCAAGCCGCGGCCCGCGCGGTGCTAAGCTACGCGCCGCGCCGCGTGGCCGCCGGGCAACTCGGCTGGCCAGGCGGGCAACCGACCTATTTTTCGGTGGCCGCGGGAATTGGCGCTCATGCCGGGCTGATCTACGACGCCAGCGCGCGCAGCAAGCAGCATGGCGGGTTTGCCACATACTATATTGCCGGGTTTTCGCGGATCTTCCTGCACCAGTTTGTTCCCTTCGCTGTCGAGATCGTGCTGCCGGACGGCTCGGTGCGCTGCGAGCAGGTGCTGGAAGTGGTGGCCATGCGCGTGCGTTCGTTCGGCAAGTGGCTGAGCCGCTGGCGTCCGGGGGGAGCGCTGGACCGCGATTACCTGCAACTGGTCACGGTGAAGCCGTGCAGCCGCTGGGCGCTGTTTCGTTACGCGGTTTCGGCCATCGTGCGCGGGGCCGCGCCGGACTCGGCAGGACAGCCGCCAACCGTCGAGTTCACCCGGGCGCTGTGCGTTCGTTGTCGCGCCCTGGCCGGCGTTTCCACGGCCGGCATTCGGGCGCAGGCGGATGGAGAGGTGCTGAACGGCATGCCGGCTGAGATTGCCATCGTGCCGCGCGCGCTCACCCTGCTGATGCCGCCGCCAGGGGGTAGGGAATAGGGTTTAGGGAATAGGGATCAGCGATGAGCGATTAGAGAAGTCGTGGAACAGGTTCTTGACTTCTAATCACTACTCCCTCATCCCTAATCCCTTGCTTATAAGCATGGAACCGGTCACGCACTTTCTCACCGGAGCCTGCCTGGCACGCTCCGGGTTCAACCGCAAGACCGCGCTTGCCACGGTCACCATGACGCTGGCGGCGGAGGCTCCGGACATCGATTGGGCGGCCTACGCGAAGGGCTCCGTCACGGGTTTTGCCTGCCATCGTGGGGCGACGCACACCATTTGGGGCATTCCGCTGGTGGCGGCGCTGGTGATCGCGGTTGTGTTCACCGTCTATCGTTTCTGGCCACGCAAGCGCCCACACTCGTCTCCCAACGCGGCAGACGCAAAGGCGGCAGACCCCGCAGCCCGGCCGCGCTGGGGATTGCTTTACCTGTTCGCCTGCATCGCGGGATACAGTCACTTGCTGCTTGATTTCACCAACAGCTATGGTCTGCGTCCGCTCTGGCCCTGGTGGCCAAAATGGTACTCCTGGGACATCGTCTTTATCGTGGAACCCCTGCTGCTGCTGTTCCTGATCGCAGGTCTGACTCTGCCCGCGCTGTTTGCGCTGATCAACCGGGAGATTGGGGCGCGTTCCAGGGGCCCGCGTGGCCGCTTGGGCGCCATCGTAGCTCTGGTGTTGATGGCGGCGCTGTGGGCAGTGCGCGACTACGAGCATCGCCGGGCAGTATACGCCATCGAGGCGCTCGAATATCACGGGCGCGTGCCCGTGCGCGTCTCCGCTTTTCCCTACATGGTGAACCCTTTCGCCTGGTATGGCCTGGTGGACACGGGCGACAGTTACACGGCGATGTACGTCGACTCGCTGGCTCCGGCAGTTGATCCTCAAGGACGCGCGCGCGTCTACCGAAAGCCCGAGCCGACGCCGGCAAGCAGGGCCGCCGATGACACCCGATTGGGCCAGGTGTATCTGAACTGGGCGCAATATCCGCTGGTGGAAACCGAGCGCCTCGGTGGAAACGAGCCGGGCTACCTGGTGCGATTTCGCGATCTGCGGTTCATGTACCCGGATTCGCGGCGCACGGCGCTGTCGGCCTACGTCCTGCTCTCGCCGGCTCTGCAGGCGGAAGATGCCGGTTTCGGCCGGGCAGCTAGCCTGGCGACCGGCTTCCAGGCCGGCTCGCCGGTCGGAGGAGAAGAGCGGTGACGGGTTAGAGCTGGAGCGCCTCTGCTATTGACTCGCAGGTGACGCACTTGACGGCAGGCGCGCGCGGCGCAAGAATCATAAACACTGGTGCGTGGCGACAAGCGGGACAATGAGTCGTCACCAGGAAGAGAGAAGAGGTGACCATGTTGGCGTACCTGTTCGTGCTGTTCGCCGTCGTATTCCGCCTGCTGATGCAGGCTTCGGCATTTAATTTCGCCCCAGTGGCCGCTTCGCTCCTGTTCTTCGGCTCGCGCATGCCGCGCCGCCAGGCGTGGGTGCCGGTGGCGGCCCTGATGTTCAGCGATGTCCTGCTGACCCTCCATGTGTACGGCTACCCGTGGCGCGCCGATCAGATAGTGATCTGGGCCTGGTACCTGGCTATCGTTCTGCTGGGCAGCCTGCTGCAGGGACGGGCCAGCGTGCTGCGCATAGGCGGCGCTTCGCTGGCGGCATCCCTCTCGTTTTTCCTGCTGAGCAACTTGGCTGTGTGGGCGGCCTGGGAGATGTATCCACGGACGCTGAACGGTCTGCTGGCCTGCTACGCCGCGGCGGTTCCGTTCTTCCGCAACACCGCGGTCTCCGACCTGCTGTTCACGGCCGTGTTTTTCGGCATTCCGGCAACGGTTGAACTGCTCAAGGGCAAGACGGCCCGCAACACGCTCTCGGCATAGTTCAAATACGAGGGATACAAAAAGAGAAGCCGGACCTTCGGGTCCGGCTTTTGGTGTGTAGCGGTAGACTCCCCGCTCAGAACCCCGGAACGCTTTGCAGTGCCCGCACCTTCCAACTGTTTTCGGCCGGCGACATGAGGGCGACGTAGAACATGGTCGCCTTCTCGCTGTGCACGACCTTGTCGCCGTCCAGCAACTGGATTTCGATCCTGGCGGTATCGTGCATCTCGATCGCCGAGCCATCTATAGAGTAGAAAACGACCCGCACCGTATGTCCGCGATCTATATAGCGCCGCCTTAGCCCGTTGCTGGCCTGGTTGCTGATGGCCTGCGTCAGCTTGTCCTTGGCTATGCCAACGAAGGCCGCGTTGAGCAGCTCGGGGCGGTTTTCCTCCAGGGCTTTGGCCATCGTCCGCCAGGCCAGCCCGTAATCGCGTTGCAGGACGGCCACGGTGGCTTCCTCGACCTGCCGGGGCTGCGCATGGGAAGCGTCGATGCTCACCGAAAATCCGCTTTCAGCCGCCCGCAGCGAGCGCGGAAGCGAGGCAGCCACCATGCCTGCCAGCAGCCCCAGCAGCAGCAATCTACCTGTGCGCAGCCGCATCAGCGTCCACCTCCCCAGTGAATTTCGTTTCCCACAACCACCCCGGCCGCCACGGAGATGCTGGCGCTTGCCGAACCCGGCAATTCAGCCTGCGCGATTCCGCGCTTGATGCGGGCGTCGACCGTATTGCGCCCGCTGCCGTCGACGGAGGTGAAGGTAACGATCGTGCCGTCGGGAACCGGATTGCCGGCGCAATCGTGGATGGGATCGGTTTGCACCAGGATCGTGCCGCCATTGCCGCGCTGAGCGCTCATGCGGATGTTGCACGGTTCACCGGCAACCTCCTGCACCACGCGCCGCACCGAAGCGTCTCCCGCGCGGGCCACAAACTGGGCCGCGCCCGCGCGCCGGCTGGAGTCGAGCCGCGTCCAGGCAACCCCGCCGCGAGACTGCTCCGTGCGCTGCACGTCAGGCGCGCCCGGAACCGTCAGCGTAAAGGTCACGGTTTGGGGCGAGAGGACCAGGTTCTGGTTGCGATCAAGCAAAAAGGCGGTACCGCTCACCACGTCCTGCTTGGCCGCCGGCACACGCGAGGGCCGCGCAATGAAGGCCAGGCTTGAGACCGGACCTGGGCTGACGAAGAAACTCGTCGAGGCGCCATCCAGCACCAGCGCATAGCGTCCGGCGGCAGCCACTTCGTTGCCCTCGATCTCAACTGCGGTCCCCAGCTTGACTTTGTGCTTCGAGGCCGCTGCCGGGCCGAACAGGTACAGGGTCGAGGAGCCGCTGCCGCTGGTCTGAACTGAGAATCCCTGACCGGCTGTGACCTGCTCCGGGAGCTGTAAGGTGGCCCCGGCCAGCCAGCACGAGCCTGCCAGGACAAGGGCGAGAAGCGAAACCGGTCTCCTCATTACTGCCTCCTGGCGGTGCTCGCATTCAGGCTGTACTGGTTTACGGTGACGCGGTAGCTGTGGACGTTATCCACCACTTCGCCGGGCACATCCACTGAAAACGGCAACGGGGTCTGGGGCAGCAGGGCGTGGCTCACGTAGCCGTCGGACACCCAGATCACGCGCCCGGCATTGTCGTAGTAGGTGGCAAGCACGTGGGGGATATTGACGATCTGGCCGCTCTGGTTGATGAGTTCGCCTG